>CAIYZW010000845.1 GCA_903930725.1 uncultured Bacteroidota bacterium | reverse complement strand
TGGCTGCCGATTTTTGTGTCTTTTTCAAGCGTAGCAACGGTTTCGAAGCCTTTTTGCTGGTATAGATTTACTGCCGGGAAATTATCGGCACGAACCATCAGGTAAAGGATTTCGATGGTTTTTTTTTAGTCTAAGATTTTTATTTGGTTGTGGGGGGGTGTTTAGTCTCTTAATTTTCGTCTGATCCACAGTTTTCTCCCTAATATTTACACGGCTTCTAATGGAAAAACGCTACAAAATAATCCAGGTTCCTCCTTTATCAGGGCCTATCCGGTCAATTATTCCCGCCCCTTTTAATTTAGTAATTTGATATTCAACGCCTTTGCTCGTTATACCCAACAAATCAGCAAGTTCAACAACAGTAATCTTTTTGTTTTCGCCAATGAACTTAAGAATTTTCTCCCTAGTTTTCTCCCTAGTTTTCTCCCTAGTTTTCTCCACAGTTTCTTCCAACAAAGAATCGGTTTCCCCGTGGAATTCAATTACAAACTCGGATGAATTATATTTAAAAATGGGTGGTGGCACCTTTGCTTCAATACAATCGCCTATCATTTTGAAAATACCCTGACCCCAGGCTTCTATCAAGCTGGCACGGAAAAAGGCATTGGCAATATCGGGGTTGTAAGGAACCGAACCATGCTTTGCTGTCAGACTTTCTAAAGTCCAGGTTTCGGGAAGTTGTCCCTGATTCCAGAAAATGATTTTATGGTCGCAAACGCTGATTTTTATTGGAGTGTTGCCGCTATCGAATTAATGATTTACAATTCCATCAAAATGGCAATAGAAACCAGATATTCAAAGCAGCCCTGCTGCCCGCAATAATTCAGCAAAAACGGGGTCTTTTTTGGCTTGTTCTTTTGTGACATACTCAAGCTTTCGTACCCTTTCTTCGAGAATAATTGTTTTAGCCTGGATGGGATTTAATGCGGTACGTCTATCCCAAATGATGTATCCCAATAAGAAAAGCATAAGAGCGACAAGAATTCCTATTCCCCAATTTAAAGTTTCAAATCTTTGATCAACCGCTTCAAATTTCGCATTCATCTCATTTCGCAATGAATTTACCTGTTCTTCTGTCCGGATGATTCGGTCACGATCATCTAATGTAAACGGCACTTCTTTTACCTGAGAAAAAGTTGAAAGCGTGGCCAACAACAGCATCAACAGAAGAAAAAATTGTGTTTTCATAATTTTAATTTCCAATTATTTAACGCGATCAAAAGTAAGAAATTTTTTAAAACAGAAAGTAATGTTTTACTGCTTTACAATATCGGAAAATTAATAAACAAAGATGAGATCAGTTTAAAAAGGCAAAAAATTTTTGTATTAGTGTGACTAAAGCCATGAATATCACGTACATCAATTGCCCCGACCTTAGTTTCGACAAGCTCAACTACCATGGTCGGGGCTATGGAAAACCGGACAGTTATCGGGCTTTAGACAAAAATAATCCAGTTTTTCGACAGGATTCATTAATTTCGATGATCTTAAAATTTCAAGCGAATTTACGCATTAAAATCCCATCAAAATACTGGCTGCCGATTTTTGTGTCTTTTTCAAGCGTAGCAACGGTTTCGAAGCCTTTTTGCTGGTATAGATTTACTGCCGGGAAATTATCGGCACGAACCATCAGGTAAAGGATTTCGATGGTTTTTTCGGTTTTGATTTTCTCAAAAGAAGCATCAACCAGCATTTTGCCTATTCCTTTTCCTCGATGCTTTTCCAAAACCCCCATGTTCAGCCAGGCGGTGTGTTTTAATCTGAATGCCCGCTTTGGCTCTAACGACAAGTATCCTGCGGGATTTTCATCATGAATGGCGACAAGTAAGAACCCACCTGGAGTTTGATCAACTTGTCGGCAAAAGATTTGAAAAATCGAAAACGATGGAAATTTTTCATCGAAATCCTCGCTCATAAAGGCGGAGGTTTTGTAAACTTCGCGGATTAATTCGTAAAAACCACTTTCTTCAACTGTTGAGTGAGCGGCAATCCTGACTTTTTGCAACATAAAATTCCAATATTAAATGATTTTGGCTTGATGCACTGTTTCTTGTTTCGTCTTTGTTTTTCTCATCAAAATTCGGTTACTTTGTAAAGTTATCAAAATAAAAGCTTTTCTGATTCATGATCACCATTTACCACAATCCGAGTTGTAAAAAATCCCGTGAAGGGTTAAAATACCTCCAGGAAAAAACACCGGAAATCGAGATTAAAAATTACATCAAAGAAGGCATCAGTGTGCATGAGTTGAAGGATGTTTTGATGAAATTAAACAAATCGCCTCACGACATGATCAGGACTCAGGAGGCAGAGTATAAATTACGTTTTAAAGGCAAAAATTTTACCGACGATGAGTGGGTAAAAATCATGACCGAAAATCCCAAACTTATCAAGCGGCCCATCGTCATCAGGAATTACAAGGCCGTCTGGGGCGACCCTGTCGGGAATATTGATGTTTTGATTTGATAATAAAAAGCGTTTTAATATAAACTTAAACAAAAAAATTAAAATGGAAAAAAGCATTAAAGGGTCAAAAACTGAGCAGAATCTGCTGAAAGCCTTTGCCGGCGAATCGCAGGCACGAATGAGGTACGATTATTTTGCGGGCCAGGCCAAAAAGGATGGACTCGAACAAATTTCGGCAATTTTCGCCGAAACTGCTTTAAATGAAAAGGAACATGCCAAAAGGTTTTTCAGTTTTCTCGAAGGTGGGATGGTTGAAATTACCGCTTCTTATCCTGCCGGAAAAATCGGGACAACGCTCGAAAACCTAAAGGCTGCGGCTGATGGGGAAATGGAAGAGTGGACAGAATTATATCCGGAGTTCGCCCGCATTGCCGAGGAAGAGGGTTACCGTGAGGTTGCCACTTGCTTCAGAATGATCAGCAGGGTCGAAAAAGCCCACGAAGAACGGTATCGCACTTTGTACACCAACCTCGACCAAGGCAAAGTGTTTGAACGTGACGGAAAAATCGTTTGGAAATGCC
>CAIYZW010000844.1 GCA_903930725.1 uncultured Bacteroidota bacterium | reverse complement strand
GGTGGTGGATACTGAGGATATTTTGGTGCCTTTCGGCGAAAGCCTTGATTTTTAAAAATAATGGTTCAGAAACCGAGTATGTGGCGTGTGGGCTGATGGAACCTTTAAGTCCGTATATTTCAGTGAGTTGGTGATGAATTTCGGTGGCTTTGTCAGACTTTTCGGTGGCCAGCCAGGGCATCGACCCGTAAACTTCGATAAAGGTGTAATAATCAATCGGGCTGAGGGATTTAATCGGAAAACTGTAGGCTGTATTTGAAATATCGCCAACTGCAACAATACCATTTTTGCGCATCTCCATGTCAGCATTGGCGATGGCTTCTAAAACTTCCTCTTCTTTCCGGAGTTTTTTTTGTTTTTCGATGTGAACCACAAAGTCGGCTAAACCAGTCTTTTCGGGAACTTTACCCTTCATCCACGAAAGTTCGAGATGGCAATGCGTGTTTACAAATCCTGGGCAAAGCAATCCCTCAAAAACCTCGACATCATCAGGCTTTTGCGCTGTTTTGGCCGGATCCAGCAGGTCAACGATTTTCCCATTCATATCAAAAATCAGAATCCCATTTTTAATTGGCGGCGAAGAAATGGGGAAAACATAGTCGGCGGTAATTTTTCGTAAGCTCATTTATAAAAAGCTATCATGAATGTTTGATGACCTGCACTGCCAAAAGTCCGGCAAAAATGGCCACAATAAAGCTGACCATGGTACCGAGAAGAATATATTCGGCCTCCTTGCGGTCATCGGTGTTTTTGATATCGCTGAACCGCAGGATTGATTTTGCGGCAATCAAAAATCCAATTCCGGTAAACTGGTTTATCAACACAAAAGTCAGGATAAGAATTCGCTCGATCATCCCAATCCAGCGGCCTGCGTCTTTCAGGCCTTTGTTGCCTTCGATCTGTTCCTGCCAGGGTTTGGTTATTTTGGCAATCAAATATCCGGCAGGCCAGATTACAAAAATATAAGCCAGAATAAAAGTCAAAATATTCTGGTTGTTAAAAATGGCCGTCAAAATCGCAATCAGGTCAATTTCCGGCATCACATAAAAATACCAGGCCATCAGAAGAACTAAAAAATGAAAAAATTGATCTATCAAAAAAAATCTGAGTTCTTCGCCTTTGTACGATTTCCAAACATCTGTAAAATAGTGCGAAAACATGACGATCAATGGAATCCAGAGGTTATTAAAGCGGCCTGAAAACAGGTAAGTAAGCGTTCCGATAATGAGAACATGGAGGTAAAGCGAGCCTGATGTCCACTTGTTAGCGATCTTGTCGTTAATCCAGCTTTTGCGCTGCAACAAAAAATCACCCAGCAAATGTGCAATCAGCAACCTGAGAAGCATCGCCAGATCCAAATCGTTCAAGTGAGCCATCATAAATTAGTGTTTTGGTTTCAAATTTAAAATCCAATGATATTTTTAAACTTAAAATATAGCCCTGTGGGGTTATAATCATCAATTATAACCCTGTAGGGTTATAATCATCAATTATAGCCCTGTGGGGCTATAATTTCTTCTTCTTTTTCATATTTTGATAAAAGAAATCCGAAACGATTTTCGAGTTGTGTGATTTGTTCGAGGTTGGCATTGTAAAGTCTTTTACGAATTGAGGACTGAGCTATTTGGAAATATTCGGCCATTTGTTCCTGTGTTTTTCCTTTAAAAAATTCCAGAGCCACCTCAGCCTGTTCCACGCTCCATTTCATCACTATCGCATCCAGCAAGGCAAGTTCCACGTTTAGTTCGCTGTTCATTTCGGTCCAGGGTGTGCGGACAATCAAAAACCTGGGTGGTTTTGTCATTTCATCTAAAACCGGGCCTGAGTTACGATAGGCCGGGCCATCGCCCTCGCCGCCACGCTGGTCGGGGAGTAGCGTGATTGAGCCAATGCCGACAGCAATGCGTGCATCAAATGCGTTTTTTAAAGTTGTATCAAAACTCCGGCGGATATTTGCCCTGATAATTATGGCTGCTTTGAGCGCTTGTGAAGGTTGATTTAAAACGCCCTGGAAACTGTCGCCACGGAAAATCTCGAAAGGGAAAGCCACAATCTGGCTTCCCAAAATCTCATCAACAAGTGTAAAAGATCGTTTTAGAACAGTGACCAATTTTTGCCGCTGCTCACCTTCGAGTCGCGACGAACCGGCCACATCGCCCGTAAGCACGGCATAAATCTTTTCTTTCGCCATAAAAATCAGTTTTTGAATATCATTAAATTCTAAACTAAATCGTCTTTAGTTTTTTAAACTTAATTCTTTTGGGGCCTTCATCACCAAGTCGTTTATGCTTGTTTTCCTCGTATTCCGAGTAACTGCCTTCAAAAAAGTAAACCGACGAATTACCCTCAAAAGCAAGGATGTGCGTGGCGATGCGGTCGAGGAACCAGCGGTCGTGCGAAATAATGACGGCGCAGCCGGCGAAGTTTTCCAAACCTTCTTCCAAAGCCCGCAACGTGTTGATATCAATATCGTTGGTTGGCTCATCCAAAAGCAAAACGTTGGCTTCCTGACGGAGTGTAAGCGAAAGATGCAACCTGTTCCGCTCTCCACCAGAGAGAACGCCGGTTTTCTTTTCCTGATCGGCCCCACTAAAATTGAAGCGCGAAACGTAAGCCCGTGAATTCATGGTGCGGTTGCCCAACTGAACAATTTCGTTACCGCCCGAAATAACTTGCCAGACTGATTTTTCAGGATCAATATCAGCGTGGGCCTGGTCAACATAACCAATTTTTACGGTCTCGCCGACTTTAAACTCGCCCTGGTCGGGAGTTTCCTGCCCCATAATCATCCTGAAAAGCGTAGTTTTTCCGGCGCCGTTTGGCCCGATTACACCAACAATTCCGGCTGGTGGTAACAAAAAGCTAAGATTATCGAAAAGGATTTTATCGCCAAATGATTTGCTCACATTAACTGCTTCGATTACGTTATTTCCGAGGCGTGGCCCGTTGGGGATAAATATTTCGAGGCGTTCTTCTTTTTGTTTTACATCCTGGCTGAGGAGGTTTTCGTAAGCATTTAACCTGGCTTTAGCCTTGGCATGACGGGCTTTTGGAGCCATGCGCACCCATTCGAGTTCGCGTTCGAGAGTTTTGCGGCGCTTGCTCTCGGTTTTTTCTTCCATGGCAAGCCGCTGCGATTTCTGGTCGAGCCACGACGAATAATTTCCTTTCCAGGGGATGCCTTCGCCGCGGTCGAGTTCGAGAATCCAGCCGGCAACGTTGTCGAGGAAATACCTGTCGTGGGTTACGGCGATAACCGTTCCTTTGTATTGTTTCAGATATAATTCGAGCCACTCAACGGATTCAGCATCAAGGTGGTTGGTTGGCTCATCCAGAAGTAAAATGTCGGGTTCTTTGAGCAGGAGGCGGCATAAAGCCACACGGCGGCGTTCGCCTCCCGAAAGGACTTTAACTGGTGTATCACCTTCGGGGCAGCGCAAAGCGTCCATGGCACGTTCGAGTTTTGAATCCAGTTCCCAGGCATCTTTGTGGTCAATCAATTCGGTGAGTTTACCCTGCCGCTCGATCAGCGCATTCATTTCGTCGTCGGTCATCGGTTCCGAAAACCTGTTGTTACATTCTTCGTATTCTTTCAGAATGTCAACAACTTCCTGCACACCTTCTTCAACAACCTGGCGCACCGTTTTGGAGTCGTCGAGGTGTGGTTCCTGCTCCAACATGCCAACTTCGTAACCCGGCGAAAACGTGATTTCACCCTGGAACGAAGGGTCGGTTCCGGCAATAATTCTTAACAAACTCGATTTTCCGGAGCCATTAAGCCCGATGATGCCGATTTTGGCGCCATAGTAAAATGAAAGATAAATATCTTTAAGAACCTGTTTTGCGGGTGGGAAAAGCTTTCCAACACCCATCATCGAAAAAATTATTTTTTTGTCGTCTGCCATAATGCTTTTATTATCAATATATTATATTAAAATACTCAAATGATTCCTTTTTCCGGATTTATCAGAAATAATAGGTGAGATTGGAAATCTTTATCAAATCATCTGATAGAAAAATGTAAAAATAAACTATTAACGCTACTTTGTTGGATGAAGGATTATTGATAGATAAATGAGCACAACGCCAAAAACAATTGCCAATATTCCAACTATCGAAAAAAGCGTAACGATCGACTGTACCGGTTTTAAAAATAGGATTACGCCAAAAGCCAGGGTTAGAAGACCATTAAACAGTAGTATTTTTTTCTGGCTACTATCGCCGGAAAATTTAAACGAAATCCACAGTTGCGATGCTGCAATAACTATAGCCCAAATGCCAATGATGATGATGAAAATTTCAAGACTTGTCTGTGTAAAAATCAGGATAAATAAACCGATTAAAACACTCAGGATTGATGAAATCATTGAAAAAACGTAATCTTTATTGTTTTTTTTGTTTGATATGGCAGCAAATACGCCAATGCCGCCACCAATTACCAGAACGAGTCCGAAATATTTGGCAAAGGTTATTAACAATGCCTCAGTTGCAAAAAGAGCAAAAAGCCCAAAGATTAATGCAATTATCCCGTTGATTAACAGGATTGAACGATAATTTTTAACTTTGTTTTCCATGTTTTTATTCATTTAAGTTTATTGTTATTCTGTATTTCAAATTTATTGAATGCCTTTGTTAGCAAGGGTTTTCCCTGGAAATTGTATCACGAATACTTATTTTTGATTTCCATAAACTTTAAAAATTGCTTCAGCTACAAATGTATGAATTTCGAACAAATGACAAGGTGACCCGGTGGGATAAAAATCCATTGGTGAAGCTGTGGCCGTTGAAATATCCGGATATCTGGGAAAAATGAAAGTAGATAAATGCAAAAAACTAAAGCTTTGTTGATTTTACCATAATTTCCTCAAGTTTGGAAGTAGCCTGCTCCCAGTCGTAATTTCCGATGACAAACCGATAGCCGGCTTCGGCAATTTCATCAGCAAAAGTGGTATTTTCCAGCAAATTAATAATGTGGGCGGCATATTCGGATGGATTGTTTCCAACCAGAATTTCGATTCCATCTTTTGCGCCTAACGCGCTGTTGGCCAGTGGCGATGTGATGCACGGAATTTTCATGGCCATTGCTTCGAGGAGTTTGTTTTGCAAACCTGTGCCAATTTGCATGGGTGCGATAAAAATCCGGGCTTTTGCGTAACATACGCGGATGTCGTCAACCCAGCCAGTAACCTGAATTTTGTCGGTCTGGAGGGCAAGAACGCGCTTGGCGGGCGAGGCGCCGGCCAAAAGCAGCCTTGCGCCTGGTTTTGACTGGTGAACCAATGGTAAAATTTCACGGGCCAAAAATTCGGCGGCATTTACATTGGGCGGGTAGCCCATATTCCCGATAAACACGACTTCGTATTCCTTTTCGCGATTTAAGGGTTTAAAAAACTCATAATCAACGCCGTTTGGGATAATTTCGATTTTTTCCTTTTCGGGATGAGGAATAAAATCGCGGTCGGGTTTTGAGATGATGGTTTTGTTGTCGAACCACGAAAAAACTTGGTTTTCGTATTTTATTAAGCGTTTGTATTCAGCTCTGAATAAAGGTTTCAGATAAAATGGCGCTTTTTCGATGCGGCGTTCGACACCTTTTGAAAACACATCCTGATAGTCGAGTGTTTTTGGAATTGGTTGATATTTAACATATTCGGCTACACGAAGCAACTGGCAAAAGATGTGGTCTGGTTTTTCCTGCTCAATAATTTTATCAAGCTTGTTTTGCGCCTTCTTATTGTAAAAATAGCCCGTCTGGAAGGGGATTCCTTTAAAAAAAGCAGCCACCAGATTCCAGGCAATCCTGACTTTTGAAATATTTAAAATATGAATGGATTTGCAAAAAGGCTGTAGATTTTTGATGGCATCGGGATGAACCGTGGAATCGTTGAGGGCGCAAAGGATGATTTCATTATTTTTTGAAAGATAACGAATGTGGTTGAAAGCCCGCAGTTTATCGCCTTTTTCGAGTGGAAACGGAACCCGTGGAAGCAGTACAAGAATTTTCATCTTACAAAAATAGAATTTCCTGCTTTTTATCGGGAAATTATTTGTTGGTAAAAACCTTCGAGCCTTATAATCAGTTTTTGGTTTGAATGGTCGCGAAAGACAAGCTGCCGGGCATTTTGGCCTAATGTAAGGCAAAAAGTCTCGTTTGTAACGCACTTTTTGATGCCATCAAAAAATTCTTCAGGAGTATCGGCAATCAGAATATTTTCACCGTTTTCGATATTGATGCCCTCGGCGCCAATACTGGTCGAAATTACAGCTCTTCCAGCGGCCATAGCTTCGATAATTTTAATGCGGATGCCACTTCCCGAAAACAAAGGCACAATTTCGATGGCTTTTGAATAAATAAACTCAAAAGCATCGTCAACTTCGCCAATTACTTCGAGATTTTTGATTTTGGAATTTGTAAGCCAGTCGGGCATTTCGCGGCCTGCCAGATAACATTTCAAAGCAGGAAATTCGCCAGTTACCAAAGGCCAGACTTTTTCGACAAACCATTTTATACCTTCTTCGTTTGGCATCCAATTCATGGCGCCAATGTGGAACAGCGATGGAAACTCGGTTTCGATGCCCGAATTTTCGGTGAAATTCTCAAGATTTATCCCGAAAGGAATGGCAATCACCGGGATTTTGCAGCCATGGCTCAAAAAATAGTCGCCGTCTTTTTTAGTGATGGTTGCAATTCCGTCGTAAAGATTGAGAACCCCAAGTTCGTAGTTTTTGAGTGTTCGCGAAAGATGATGAAGGTACCAGCTTTTGAGCGGGTTTTTAGTGATTTCGGCAACACGTTTCCAAATGAGGTGCTCGATATTATGAGACCTTAGAACAATCTTAGCTTTTGAATATTTCCTGATGGTTTCGATGTACGGGCTGATGTAGAGCGTTTCCAGCTGAACAATGTCAAATTGGTTCGTTTTGAGGATTTCGATGAGTTTTTGCTCAAAGGCTGCCGAAATGAACCGCTCGACATGGTAAGATTTTCCTGTAAAAAGATTCAGAAAAGCATCAACAGGTTTTACAGCAAGATTTATGTAAACCGTTTCGATTTGTGTTTTCTGACGGTAATCCTCGGGAATATCCTTAACATCAACACCATATTTATTAGAATTGATGGCCAGTACTTTTACCTTGTGCCCTGCATTAATCAGCCCTTCAATGATGGTATTCATGGCTATGGGGCCACCTTCTTTAGGCGGAAAAGGCGATTTATTGCAAAGTACCAGTACTTTCATTTTACTTCCGGAATTTTTTCTTGATCATCTTTTTTATAGAAAAGAAGCTTTTTAAAGACCCTGTTCCAGGCATCTGCTTCAAGAATCGGTGAGTCGGTGGTTGCTTTATAGGTAAGGAAAATTCCCAGCGGCAAGAGTACCAGGGAGGCCAGCCACATGGCTAAGCGAGGCTCAAGAATTCCTGCTCTGGCGTATTTTTCGCCGGTGATGGAGATGATATGAAAAATCACAAAAAAGAAAACCGAAACCACTACCGGAAGGCCAAGGCCACCTTTCCTGATAATTGCTCCAAGCGGTGCGCCGATAAAAAACAAGATAAAGCAGGCGATGGAAAGTGTGAATTTGCGATGCCATTCGATGTCGTGCTTCCTGATACGCAGTTCGCGTTCTTCGAAATCTTTTTTGGAATACTCGATGTTGTTTTTAACCGATCTGGCCGATTGCAACGAATAATCCATAACTTTTAGCTGTTCGGTTTTATCGAGTGCGGCCATTAAATAAGCCGTGTCGGGGGTAATAGTATCATGTGATACAAGCAAGGAATCAGCTTTTTTAAGAAACTCAAATTTTTCGTCAATTGATTTAATGAACCTTTTTTTACGCAGGACAAGCTCTTCCGACAGCGAATCCTGAGTCTGACTAAGCTGCCCGAGGTTCATCATCTGATAATTATTTCTGAAAAGCTCTTCGTTGGTACGATTTAGTGCAAAATCGAGACCTCCAAACCGTCGGGTTTGCTCCCTAAACTGGCTTCGCTGAAATGGTCGGGTTATTTTATAATTCCGTCTGTCGGTAACTTCCTCGTAATTGTAACCATCATAAAGTTTAAAAATGAGCGTGCTTTTGTCGGGCGCCATCTCCATCGTTCCCCATTTGGCAATGGTAAGCTGTGTATTTCCCTGGCGTTGGGAGTGGTTGTAAATCATAATATCGTGCAGGATATTTTTATCCTGATCTTTGCTTGCCACCCTTATTGTAAATCCTTCGATTCCATTATAAAAAATACCTTCTTTAATGTTTAAGGTTAGTTTTTGCTGCCTTACGTCGTAAAGAAGCGAATGAAACTTGAGGTTAGCAATAGGCAAAACATAATTTGAAAACAAAAAAGCCATAATGCTGATTACAAGCGATAGAGCCACCAACGGTTTCATGATGCGGCGAAGCGAAATTCCCGATGCTTTTAGCGCAACCAGTTCATATTGTTCGCCCAGGTTACCAAAGGTCATCAACGACGATAAGAGGATTGCCAACGGCAGCGCAAGCGGAACAAAAGTGGATGAAGCATAAAAGAGTAACTCACCTATGATGTACCATTCGAGGCCTTTTCCAACAAGGTCGTCAACATATTTCCAGAGGAACTGCATTACAAGAATGAAAAGGGAAATAAAAAAGGTGAGCACCAAAGGGCCAATGTATGATTTGAGGACAAATAAGTCGAGTTTCTTCAAAACTTATGAAATTTTATTGCAAAGATAATATTGTTTAACACTTTTATTGCCGCCTTTAAGTGGCAATTGCCGTCTGTGGCCGAATTAAAAAGCAGATTATGAAACGCATCAAACGATAAGTTTTATATTTGTGGTCTGATTTAAAACAAAAAAAACTGAATGAAACTCATCGAAGTAAACGACAAAAAAACCGCAAAACGATTTCTCGAGGTTGCCCGTATCCTTTATAAAAACGATCCAAACTGGATTTGCCCTCTGGATGATGATACCGAGGCAATTTTTGATCCTGCAAGAAATCCATATTTCCAGCATGGTAAAGCCATTCGCTGGATTCTGGAAAATGATAAAGGCCAGTTAATCGGCAGGGTAGGGGCTTTTATTAATTTTAAGAAGGCCAGCATTTTTAAGCAACCAACAGGTGGAATGGGCTTTTTTGAATGTATTAACGACGAAAAAGCTGCATTTATACTTTTTGATGCCTGCAGTGAATGGAATCAGGCAAATGGAATGGAAGCGATGGATGGTCCGATAAACTTCGGCGAAAACGATAATTTCTGGGGTTTGCTGGTCGAAGGATTTATACCGCAAAGCTACGGTATGAATTATCACCCGCCTTATTACAAAAAACTCTTCGAAGCTTATGGATTTCAGTCTTATTTTGAGCAGGTTACCAACCATTTGGATATGGCAGTGCCTTTCCCTGAACGATTTTGGAAAATTGCCGATTGGGTTGCCAAAAAACCAGGATTTACTTACGAGCATTTCACATTTTCTAACTCAGAAAAATACATCCGGGATTTGAAGAAAGTTTACGACGAAGCCTGGGTTTATCATGAGCATTTTACCCCACTCGATCTGGAAGATCTCAGGGCGGCAATAAGCAAAGCAAAACCAATCATTGATGAGGAAGTTATCTGGTTTGTTTATCACGACGGCGAGCCTGTGGCATTTATTGTAATGTTTCCGGATGTAAATCAAATTTTCAGACATTTAAACGGAAAGTTACATCTATTGAACAAACTCAGATTTTTGTATTATAAAAAACGGAAAGAAATCAGGCGCACCAGAATCACTGTTATGGGGGTAGTTCCAAGGTTTCAGCGCTATGGCCTCGAGTCGGGGATTTTTGCTCAACTGCGGGAAGTGTTCAATCGCCGCCCCCAGTATGCCGAAGTTGAACTCTCGTGGGTTGGCGATTTTAATCCTAAAATGAGAGCATTGCATGAGGCCGTTGGTGGAAAATTCGCAAAACGTCACATTACCTATCGCAAATTATTCGATCAGGAAGCAGAAAAGCAAAATGCCTCAAGCATACCAATGAATTCGAGGGAAATTGATGCTCCTGGAAAGAAGGTTGATGAATAATTTTTCGAAAACTTTGCCATGCCGATAACTTAATATCTACTGCCATTAACTTAATTTCAAATGTGTTAACCCAAATTTGTAATAGATTTGCACCAAACATATTAGGATTTGTTTTGTATTTTATTAAAGTTTTTTATGCCTTAAATAGTCATAAAAACTAAATTAATTATAAATTTGCATCTTCAAAAAAAAGAATTTTAATTATTTATTAACTAAATCAAAGGTATCATGAAAAAATCATTACTATTAGTTTTGGCTGTATTCATTGGTTTTGCAGTCATTGCGCAGCGTCACACAATTAAACCAAACCTAAGAACCGAAAAGGCAATTAATGCTCAAAAGATTGCTTTCGAGCCAACAAAAGCCTATTCAATTGGTCAGGCAAGAAATGTTGTTGAACCAACATCTTACAAGAACTCCGATTTTGTAACTATCGTTACTTTCGGTTCGGCAGCTAATGGATACACCTACGGATACGCCGGTGGTCAGAAAGCGATAATTACCGCTAACAACGATCTGAATACCGTAACTCACTTTCACCGTATGGGTGGAACAGCAGATCCAGGTGGTTATTCAGGCGACCTTGGCTATGATATTTCAACTGATGGTGGTATGACATGGACTGCAATGCACGAAATTTACGTTGCAGTAAACAACGCTGGTGGTACATACTATACCGATGCAGCCCGTTACCCAAATCATGGAATTTACAACCCAATCGGAAACACAGATCCTAACAATGCTTATGTTACCTATTTTGCTCCAACTCTGGATGGAACAAATGGAGCTGGTTCATGGGGTGGTTACGCTTACGGAAGGGCAAAAATTGGTACTGCAAATGATACAATCAGAACTTTAAAACCTTCACGTCCTGACGAAGGCATGTACCAATACATTCCTGATGGATATTGTGTTACTGCTTTAGGAGATATTTGGGTTGTTGATTTTAATCAGGACTGGACAAGCGGTGCTATCGTTTATCAGGGAACAATGATTATCAATCATGGTGTATGGAATGCAGCAGAAAATGACTTTGTTTATACCGAAGAACTTATTGATTGCCCAACAACTGATAACAGCCGTCCGGCATTAGGTCAGGTTGCATTTTCACCTGATGGAATGACAGGTTATATCTGCGTTCTTGCTGATAATGGAGAAGTGCCTTTTGCAACTGGAGTTTCCTATTACCCAATTCTTTGGAAAACTACCGATGCTGGTGCTACATGGTCAGATCCTATCAGCGTAACTTTGGGTGGTCCTGATGGTATTGGCGGTGTTCATAATTATCTATCTGATGACGACATTGCTGCCTTATTCCTCCCTCCATTGCCTGCACGTGAAGAAATCCCATTTACAACAGCATTTGATTTTGACATCAGCGTTGACTATGCCGGAAATCCTCACATTGCCGCTGTTGTTGGTGTAACCGGAACAGCATACGACATTTTATCAGCTTATCCTTTTACTGCTGCTATGGACATTACCTCACTTGATGGTGGTAATACATGGATTGCTTATGATTGCGGAAGCCCATACACTTTCCGTGGTTTATTCCCGGATGATACCTACTCAGAAGACAACAGAATCCAGATTTCACGTAATCCTTCAGGAACTAAAATGTTTGTTTCGTGGATTGCAACATATTTACCTGGTATTACCGATAATAACCAGCCAGATATTTGGACCCGTGGTATTGATGTTGTTGCTCATACACTTACAGCCCGCGATTCGTCAGGTGTTTTACTTGATCAACCAATCAACGTAACCGAATTTACAGAAGGTATGTGGCAAGCTTTTATGGGAACTATGTCTGATGTAACAATCGAAAGCAATGGAGTTAATACTATTCCAATGACTTACCTGTCGACAGGTGCTTCTACATTTGATCCTGCTGCACCAGTAGTTTTTAAATATATTCAGGATTTCAAATTTAGCGAAGCTGACTATTTGATTACCGGAATTAATGATGATATTCAGAAAACCAAAGCTGCTATCAGCGTTGGTCAGAACTTCCCGAACCCGGCAAATGGCGAAACAACAGTTGCTGTAACTCTTAAAGATGCCACAACTGTATCTTTTGAGGTTATTAATATGATGGGACAAAAAGTTTATGACGTACCTGCTACAAATTACGGCGCTGGTATTCATAGCTTCTCCTTTGATGCTTCAACCCTTGCAAACGGTGTTTATTTTTACACTGTAACAGCAGGTGAAGAAAAAATTACAAAGAAAATGATCGTTAAATAATCAGTTTTAACTGAGATAGAAAAGGCTTCTCCAAACCGGGGAAGCCTTTTTTATGTTAAGTACTTTAATAAACTCTGATGATTTTACATCCGGAAAAATCCCAATTTGTAACCAATCACCGGACAAATCACCAGCCCCGAAAAATGATTGTTATCCAATAAAAAAAAATACCTTTGTCCGGCAATATTAAATCATTTACATTATTAACTTAAATTTTACAGAATTATGAAGAAACTATTACTGTTAACACTTGTAATGAGTATCGGTTTGATTGGTTATTCTCAATCAAGACCGGTTATTTCAAAAGAATTACAAAAAAAGTTTGCTACAACCGACCGCAAGATTCCTGGCGAACCAGTTATTCCAATGGAGAATTTTAAACCTGTAGCAGCGCCTTACAAATCGGCTGAGTTGTTTGGAACCGAAACTGTGATTGCCGAAACAAAGTATGATCTGCAATCCAATAATTTGCTTGGAAACCGCATTTGGGCATGGGATGATGGAACGGTATCAGCAGTTATCACCAGAGGGTTGTTGGATCCTGATTTTCCAGATCGTGGAACCGGATACAATTATTTTGATGGAAGCTCATGGGGGGCTATGCCAACACAACGTATCGAAAGTATGAGATGTGGCTTTCCCAGCATTGCTGCTTGGGGAGCTGGTGAAATTAATGTGGCTCATAATGCAGCTGGATTAACTATCAATAAACGCGCTGCTAAAGGAACTGGTGCCTGGACGGAAGCTACTTATCCCGGACCAGGAGCTCCGGTTAGCCCTACCTGGCCACGTATGATTACCTCCGGCGAAAATAATGAAGTAATACACGTTTTTTACAATTCTTATGTTGCTTACGAAGGCCAAACTACAGCTTTATTATATTCAAGATCGGTGGATGGTGGTGCAACCTGGGATCCTAAAGATGTTATTCTTGATGGTTTAGGTGCCGATTATTACACCGAAATTGATGCCGATGCCTACGTACTTGCTTCAAGTGGAAATACTGTGGCTTTGCTTTCAGGTAACGCTACAACCGATTTGTTTATCATGAAGTCGGTTGATAATGGCGATAACTGGGAAAAAATCATGATTTGGGAACATCCTTATCCTTTCTGGACTGACAATACCATCACCACCGATACACTTAGGACAATGGACAATTCTGCAGATGTCGCCATTGATGTCAATGGAATGTGTCATGTAGTTTTCGGAATAACCCGCATTTTGCACGAGGCTGTTGGCGCCGGATATTCCTATTTTTTCTTTACCGATGGAATTGGATACTGGAACGAAGGCATGGGACAAATTCCTGAAGCTGATAATCCTCATTACACAATGAGCGCCGAATATCTCGACGAACTCGGAATGTTAGTTGGCTGGGTTCCTGATCTCAATGGAAACGGTGAAATAGATTTATACGACGATGGAGCTAGTTTTGTCTCAAATGGTCGGCAGCATGGTCTTTCGACTATGCCATCCATTAGCATTGACGAAAATGGAGTTATTTTAATCGTTTATGTCACCGTACAAGAGGACGCCAACAATACAATTACCAATTACCGACGTATCTGGGGAAGAACTTTAAAGAATTTCGGAAGCATCTGGGGCGGTTTATTTAACCTTACCGATGATATCGTTCACATTTTCGACGAATGTCTCTGGCCTGTTGTTGCCAAGAATTCGCCAAATAACCAGTTCCACGTCGTTTATCAAGCCGATCAATATCCTGGAACATATCTTTGGGCCGACCACGATCCGACAATAAATAGCTTTTACCATTCAGCTCTTAACAAGGACGAGCTTGTTGGCATAACAAATCCTTCCGGCAACAATATTTCTGGAGTTACCGTTTCGCAAAACGCACCAAACCCAACAAATGCCACAACCAATATCGTTGTTAGTGTTAAAACCGCAACACAAGTTTCGTTGCAGGTTTGCAATCTTACGGGCCAACGCGTTTTCGAAATCCCGGCTCAAAACCTTACAGCAGGAAAACATAGCCTTACAATCGACGCATCCGTGCTTGCACCTGGCGTTTACTTTTACACCGTAACTGCCGGAACACAAAACATAACCAATAAAATGATCGTCGAATAGTTTCCAAAAGTTACCAATTCGACATAAAAAAAAGAGCCCGGTTAATTCCAGGCTCTTTTTTTTATAAGAATCTTATCAATACCAATTAAAACCGTTAAAACGAATAAGCCAAACCAATCCCGAAACTCTCTTTAATTTGAAGTTTGTCGTTCGGCTTAACCGTCACTTCCTCCAAACCGGCAACAGTTGTCCTGGTAATAAAAACATCACCCGGCATGTAAGCTAAATGAAAAAATAAATTCGCCGAAAAAACCTTACTTATTTTGTAAAGGAAAAAGTTTTGCCAGTGGAAATCAATCGGAGCAATATCTTTCGGGATATTATTATCCTGGAGGTAGTTGTAAAAAAGGTTTAGCTTCGATTCATAAGCCAGGTCGTTTTTAAGTTTTTTCTTAAAATAAAACTCAACAAAAGCCCCCATTTTAATTTTTGCGTTTTTCCCGTCTTCAATCTTTATTTTTCCATCGGCAATTGTATCTTTATATTTTGCCGGATCAACCCCAAAAGCCCCTAAATCCGCCAGTCCCTGATCCATCACAAAAGTCCCCTTCATCGTAACCGGAGTTATCAGTATGCTGAAATAATCGTTAGGTTTATACGAAATACCCGGCGCAATAGTGAGGTAAGCCGGTGCAAAAAACTTCGACACAATGTTCGAATCATCCGGGTAGTTAAACCCATCATCAAATTGCGTTGTAAGGTTAATCAGTCCGCTCGTACTCCAGTTTTTAGCAAATTTCTGGTTAAACTGCGAGTTAAGTTCAATAAGGTCGTCAGTTTTTTTAAGCGATTCGCTGGCAGTTTTTTGTAGCCCATATTTAAGCGTTATGCTGTTGTTTATCGAAAAATTGTTCCTGGTATAATTGGCGAATAACTTAAAAAGAGCAGTACCCGCAACCGAGTTTTCGCCACCTGCCGACCAGTTGGTAAAACTCAATTGGTTCATGGTTAAACTCCCAAGTCCGGTTATTTTCCAGTGTTTCACGGTATCAGCTTCACTTTGGGCGAAGGCCGAAACCACCAAAAAAGCAAATAAAACAGTAAAGGTTTTTTTCATGATAAATGTAACTTTCATTAAAAAATTTCTAAAAATTCATAGCTGTTTATAAATTTTAAACAAAACAGTTCAAAATCCAGGCGGCTAAAATACTTAGGCCAATGTTATTGGGCAAAAAACTTTATATTGGTTTAGAATATTTAACTAAAAAGCCCCATTCCGGGCACAATTGCGCAATCAACACATTAGGTGGCAATCATTTTTATAGGATGAAGACGAATAATTACAGGCTGTGGCCGATAAGCCTTAATACCCGTCACTAAAGGCGCTTGATAATAATAAAGATGAATGATGATGATGATACGAACCCACCTCCCGATAGCCCGGTTATAATATCCCACCCAAAGATGCCATTGAATCACCGAAAGATGCTGTTGATCAACCGACAGACGCCATTGAACGACCAACAGATGTCATTGAACGACCGACAGATGTCATTGAACGACCAACAGATGTCACTGAACGACCGAAAGACGACATTAAACCACCGACAGATGCC
>CAIYZW010000843.1 GCA_903930725.1 uncultured Bacteroidota bacterium | reverse complement strand
CCGAAGGTTTGTTGAGTTGTTGCCTCACATAAACCATGTCAATACAAGGGCAGGCCTTGTTTTCGTATCCGGGAAACTGGCTATGTCCCCAAACATTTTCGTAGCTTATATTTAGCTCCAAAATCAGTTTTTTGATTAGTTCAAATAAAGATGCCCACTGTGGAGATGTTGGCTGCTCTACGTTAAAATCGCCGGTAAGGCAAATCCCGATGGCTTTTGTGTTGTTGTTTCCAACGTGGTAACTGATGGTTTGCAGGTTGTTTGTCCATTTGATAATGCCGTCCTTTTCGATTACAAAATGATAACCTATGCCCGGCCAACCATGTTCGGTTACATGAAACCGTGCATAAGCCTCGGCACTTCCTGTTTTAGTGGCGCTGTGATGAATGGCAATATGGGTAATAGCAGACAAAGACCTTTGCGAATAGTTTTTTATGGCATGCCTTGTCAGCCGTTCACGAAAATCCTTCAGGTTTTTTATCTGTAGCAAATCCATACTTCAAAAATATTTTGCCTACAGGGTTAATTTTGTTTCTGTAAAAACGGGCTGGTCATAAAAACCTTTTTAGTAAGTTCATCGGCAGGCTCGTAAGTGATTTTTATCATTCCTTTTTCCTGTTGTTTAACCGTGATTGTCACTTCAAAAGAATCGGTATCTCCTGATTTTGCAAAATTCATTTCGCCTGTTTGATAAAAGGCCTGCGGATTATATTTTCCAAAAATATACCGCAAGCCTTGTTTCATCCTTTTAAAAATACCATCAGGTACCAACCGGGCATTAAATTTAAATTTTACCTCATCAAGGGTCAGATAACGTTGCCTGGCCCAGCCGTCGTCAATATCGTCGTTGATGAGTCCACCGCGGGGTTTGTTGTCGGCAAAATGCTTCCATGCTTCAAGTTGCCTGTCCTGCATGGTCAAATCAGCTTTTACCACCTCCCCTAGGATGACTGATAAAAAAGAATCTAAATCGTACTTTTTTTTCGAAGCAGCCATTAAACGAAAGTTATCGGTTTATTGTGCCCCGGTTTGGTTGTTGATTCCTGCCACCATTGCATCTATTATCTTCTGTAAACCAGGAGGTGTTGGCGATTCGCTCACATGAATCTTGATTTCGAGGTTTCCGCTCCTGCTGCTCGATAATTCTTCGTTGGATTTTTTCTCGATGGAACCGCTAAAACTTGCTCCTACAAATTTGCTTAACAATCCAGTGGAGCTAATATCACCTTTCAGCGATGCCGATTTTTCGGTTGATCCTTTGTAAACCTGTTGAATGCTGTAATTAAAACTTACACTCAACGAATCGAATGAAAGGCTTGGCACTTTTACTATCGAAAGTAAAGGCACCGAAATCTTGCGGTCCTGAAGGGTTTCTTTGCCATCGGCTCCAACGTCTTTAACCTGTACAGTAAATTCGGCATTTGGAGCGCTTTTTAGCTGGTTGATAAAATCCAGCGTAGCGCCTGCTGCCATTTTATGCGCATTGATGGTGGTGAGCAAGGGTGTGGCAATGATGAATTCGAGCGGTATTTTCTCAAATTCGGCTGGTGAAACAGTCATTTTGTTGTCTGGTTCGGCAACAGCTTTTGATTTTGGATCTTCTTGTGCCATAATTTTAATGTTTTATAAAATTTAAACTATATTTTTTCTGGTCTGTTTTCGAGTGGTAAAATCCGGCTGCTTTCGTTCATCATGGTAAGAAGCCGATTGAGGCCATTTGGCATTTCAGTACTTTTTATGCTGATCTGGATTGAGATTGTTGCCTGGCTTTCGGATGCGCTTTTGGAAGCAATACTTCCGGTTAACCGCTTAGGCTGGATAAGAAACCACGGCCGCTCATAGTCAGCTTTTGCTGATCCCTTAATAGTGTTGTAGTTTTCGTATTTATCGTTAATGCTCATGTTAAACTGAAAACCGGCGGTATCTATCGAGAGTGGTTTAACTGGAATTAATGCAAGATTTGGTATCGAAACCCAATTTTCGTTTCCCCGATCATCAATATAAACAAAATCCTGCGAGTGAAGGTCGTCCCATTTGCTGAGCAGCAATTTTAAATCGAGAGTTTGCTCGTCGGTAATGGTGCCATCTAACTGTAATTTACGCAGATTTTTAATTTCTGTTCTGGCTTTCTCCTCCTCACGGATAGTTGCAAGTACTTTTTCGTTGGCCTCTTTGTCTTTTACATCTTCTTCAAGATTTTTAATATCAGCAGAAGTGTATTTGTGCCTGAAACCCATCTGAAGGATAAAACTCAAAAATGATCGGGCTGCATGAACCTGTGCTTCAAAAATGGCATTTAACGGGGCAAGCAGCGCTTCCGAAAGGTTTAACTGGCTGAAGGATCCTGGCTTTGTATCGTCTGCTTCTGGCATAACTCGTGTTTTTTTATATGTTATTTACAGAAGTCAAATGTATGTACTATTTCGTGAAAAGCAAATTAATTTTAGGATTTAACGATAGATTAACATTTTGAAAAAAGTGATAGCTAATGAAGAACCTCCAAGGAGAAAAATCGGTTGGAACAAAATATAAGGAAAGTTCTGCTTATTTCGGATGGAAGTCATTAATTATTGATACTTCAGCATCTTCCTAAAGCCAATAACGGTAGGAACAACAATGGCAGTTGATCTCCAAACAATCAAATGGCTTAAATAAGTTTCGAAAATGTACTTAATTCTTT
>CAIYZW010000842.1 GCA_903930725.1 uncultured Bacteroidota bacterium | reverse complement strand
TGCTTGTTGGGCCGTTTGATTTACATTCAGGTTGTAGGCGGCATAATTACCCCGGTATGGCGACCTGATTACATCGTTAATCTGCCGGATATTTTCGGTAATTTTTTGGTCTTCCATGGTAACCCGATGGATGTTTTTAATTCCGCAAAAGTCGCAAACCAGCTTAATTTCCGATGATTCATCGTCGTTATCGTCCAAATCCAGGTTCCGTTTTTCGGGTAAAACCCGCGAAAAAACATGCAATTCTTTGTTTCCGGCTTTAAGGAACTTTTGAGCTACAGCAGCAATTGACGATGAATCAAGGCCTCCGCTCAACTCGGCACCCACCGGAAAAGCAGACCTGATCCGGTTTTTTACAGAAGCATCAAATAATTCTTTATAGCCGGCAATGTAATCCGCATCATTTTTTAGGATCAGCCTTTCGGGAACAGTCAGTTCCCAATATTTCCGCATCGAAACTTTTCCGTTTTCCACAATCAATTGATGCCCAGGAGGTATCGAAAAAATTCTTTCGTAAAATGTATCAAATTCCTTCCTGGTGGCATTGATCAGAAAATCAAAAAACCATCCTTCATTAAGTCTCTTTTCAAAAAATGGTAAGGCCAAAATTCCACGAAGCTCGGTGGAAAAAACAAAAAACTCAGGATGGTCGTAGTAAAACAAAGGTTTCATTCCAAAATGATCCCTGGCTATGAAAAGCCGTTGTTTGGGTTCATCATAAATGGCAAATGAAAAATCGCCTCTCAAATTCGAAACACAATCAATTCCCCACTTTTTATAAGCCCGAAGGATTAGAAGGCTATCGGGCAAATTTTTCAAAGTTGCGGCATCAATATCTACCCGACGGGCAAGGTCGTTCCTGTTGTCTATCCTTGCATCGCTGGCAATTACCAAACCTGATTCATCATCTCTAACAGGCAGAATTTCATGGAGGGATTCAGGCGTATTAAAAATGGCAAGGTTGCCAAATGCGGTTTGCTGGTTTTCCCAAATGGCCGTTCTGTCGGGATTTCCGTGCATCAAATCCGTTTTCATGGTTTCGATCCATGATTTTTCAAACCCTTGTCCGGTTTTATCAAAAATGCCGAAAATGATGCTCATTTTTTTTAATTTTTAAGAGTCTTGCTAACGAAGATCAAACCTGACAGGTTTTTAAAACATGTCAGGTTTCCAGGGATAAACCATTAATAATAAGTAAAAACATTTCCAATTTAATAGTTTGGAATCTATGAAATCATTTGTACAACTGTAAATTTTTTGAATCCTTCTTTTCCGGAAATAAACTGGTTACCAGCGATTAACCAGGCATGTGCCTCAAGTTTTCCGGTGTCTTTTTTTATTCCCAGATAAATTGTGCCAGGTAATCTGAGTTTCCTAAGCAACAATTTACCCGTAAGCGCCTGTACCAGGCACTTTCCTTTCCAGGGCAGGTATTTCAAACCCCGCAGAAGTGCTTTTCGGACAACCAAAATCTTTACATCGGCAATATCAAGATATTGTTTATCAGGTTTATCCATAAAAATGGGTGAATAAATCCGGAACGGAATAAAAATGATAAGAAGCTGGTTGAAATAAAGTAAAATTGTAGCCAGTAAAAAATATCCAATATCTCCAAAACCAATTTTTCTAATGTTCAAAGCCGGAG
>CAIYZW010000841.1 GCA_903930725.1 uncultured Bacteroidota bacterium | reverse complement strand
ATCTTTCAAAAACCAGGGATTTTAAATACTATTTTATCGGCTACAGCGCTGTTTTCCAGGCCGACTCGCTCACCAAAAATGAGAAGGTCAAAGCTTTGGAACTTGGCTATGCCTACACCAGCAAGAAATTTTCAGCCAATTTGAATACCTACTATACAAATTGGCAAAATAAGCCTACTACTCAGGTTTCGGGCAATTATGAAGATCCAATCTCAGGAATAGAAGGCCGAACCTATGGTGATATTCCAGGGATGGATGCTTTGCACATTGGCGTAGAACTTGATTTTGTTTATAAAATCCTTACCAATCTCGAATTTCAAGGCTTAATTTCGTTAGGAAACTGGGAGTGGGATAAAAAAATCGATAACCTGCAAATGTATTTCACCGATACCAACGAACCGGCAAACACGTTAAGCTTTGATGCAACCGGCATACATGTTGGCGACGCTGCACAAACGCAATTAGGCGCAAGTTTGCGATATGAACCCATAAAAGGTTTGTACATCGAGGGTGGCGGTACTTTTTTCGATCGTTATTATGCCGACTTCAACCCGGAGGAATGTACCGACGACCTCGGAAACCCTGTCGAATCATGGCGGATACCGGCTTACATGTTGCTTGATTTTCACTCAGGTTATCGCTTTAAGCTTAATGCGCTCGACAAATTTGGTTTTACCCTTAAATTTAATATGTTGAACTTGTTAAATACCGTTTACGTTTCGGATGCCCGCAACAACGATACTTACATTCAACGAAATTTCAGCACCTTCGATGCACGTTCGGCTTCGGTTTTCATGGGCGCAGGCCGTCAGTTCTCAGCTTCTTTAAAAATCGTTATCAACTAAAATTAATACACTTATACTATGAAAAAATCACTCATTTTTGCGCTCTTTTTACTCAGCATTTTTTCACTCAGCTATGCTCAGAATACAATCCTTGAAGCTCGTGCAATGCCCGAAGGCACTGTTGTTACGGTTAAAGGGATTGCAACCAACGGCTCCGAGTTAGGTATAATCCGTTATTTTCAGGATGCCACCGCCGGAATTGCTGCCTATGGTTCGCTGGTAAGTTCATCCAACCGTGGCGACACCATCACCGTAACCGGAACGCTCAAAATTTATAACCAGTTGCTCGAACTCGATCCGCTTACCAGCGTTGTAGTTAATTCAACCGGAAATCCGCTGCCCGATCCAATTGTACTAACCCCAAATCAAATCTCGGAACCTTATGAAGGTAGATTGCTGAAAATTCAGGATGTACTTTTTAATGATGCCGGGCTTTTGTTTACCGGAAACAAAAAGTATCAGTTTTCGGCAAATGGAGAAATTGGATATATTTATGTAAAAAACGGACAAAATCTGGTTGGAACCGTTATTCCAACCGGCCTGATCAGCTTAACAGCAATCTGTTCACAGTTTGATTACAGCAACCCGAACGCCGGTTATCAATTATTGCCGCGCGATTTGAACGATCTTGGTCAAAACAGTGCCATTTATCTCACAGGCTCATTATCAAATACCGCTTTTACAAAAACCACCCTCGATTTTAGCTGGACTACCAATGCAGCCGGGACAACCCAAATGTTTTATGGGCCAACTGCCGAGACGGTTACAACAAATCTTGCTTCGGGGACAGGTGGTTCAACAAATCACACCATCAGTTTGTCGGGTTTAAACCCCGGTGAAATTACCTGGGTTGAAGCCTTTTCGGTAAGTGGATCGGATACTGCATTTTCGGCTGTTACTTCATTTGCAACCATTTCAAATTCCAGTGGCGATATGAAGGCCTATTTTAATTCGCCTGTTGATGTTTCCTATTCAAACGGTGTTAATGCAATTTATCTCCCTTCGACCATGGATGATACCCTGATCAAATACATCGAACGCGCCAAATACACCATTGATTTTACCATTTATAACTTCAACAATACAGGTATCAGCAATATCAGCAATGCATTAAAAGCTGCTGCCAACAGAGGCGTTCGGGTTCGTGTTATAGGTTGCGGGACAACTGCTAATCTTGGGATTGACGAACTTGTTGGTTCAGCAGTTCATTTGCTTATTGGGCCATCAAGTTCAGGGCGTACCGGCATCATGCACAACAAGTTTATTATTTTTGATGCGCAATCTGCCAATGCAAACGATCCTTTGGTTTGGACTGGTTCGACCAATTTTACCGATGGACAGATCAATCTTGATGCTAACAATGTTATCATTATTCAGGACCAGAGCCTTGCACGGGCTTACCAGATCGAATTTGAAGAAATGTGGGGCAGTTATGGCAACGAACCCAACTCTGCAAATGCACATTTTGGTGCTACAAAAAAGAACAATACCCCTCACAAATTTGTGATTGACGGGAAATCTGTAGAATGCTATTTCAGCCCGACTGATGGGGTAAATGCTAAAATTGTTGAAGTGATAAACACCGCCAACAGCGATTTAAGCATTGCAACCATGCTAATTACGCGTACCGAGATGGCTAATGCAATTGCAGCCCGCAAAACGGCCGGCGTTGCTGTTAATGTAATTACCGATGCCGAAGGCAGCAACAACGCAACTGTAAATACTACACTTTCAAATTCGCTTACAACCCATTTTACCTTCGATGAAGTTTCAAGCGGGATGCTTCACCACAAATACATGATTATTGACCAGGCTGCACCAGGTTCAGATCCGATGATTTTTACAGGTTCGCACAACTGGAGCGCTGCCGCGGATAACGACAACGACGAAAATACGCTGATCATTCATGATGCAACGCTTCCCAATATTTATTATCAGCAGTTTGTAAAACGTTTTGTTGATAATATGGGTGTTCTTTTCGAGCTTACCACCCCTCCAACTGCAGTTAACGATTTCGGTGAAACAAGGATAGCACAACTTTTGACAGTTCAGGTACTCAATAACGATATCTTTCAAGCTCCAGTTACAATTACCGTTGAACAACCTGCCACGCATGGAAGTGCCTACGTACCCTTTGGGAATACAAGTGTTGTAAGCTATTTGCCGGAGGCTGGATTCTTTGGCCAGGATTCGGCAGTTTATAAAATTACCTATCAGGCTGCCGCCAACCTTTCGGCAACAGCCAAAATTTACTTCACCGTAAACGACGACAGTGGAATTGATGAATACGCCGGAATTGCAAGGTTGAATTTTTATCCAAATCCCGCAAAGGACGAAATAAATATACCACTTTCATCACCACTTCAGGGTGAAGCTGTTGTAAAGGTTTTCGATTTATTGGGAAATCAAAAATTTGAGCTAACCATCAAAAGCAACGAACCACAGCTAAAACTGAATATCGGCAATGCCGGATTGAAACCAGGTGTTTACATGGTTTCGTTACAGGATGAAAAAACTTTATCGGCAGGTCGGCTCATTATTAGTAAATAATTTTGCGGAAATCATCCAATTCCGAAATGATTTCTCCGTTTCAGTAATTTATTATTTCTGAAAAAATCACATAAAATGATGACTGACAAATTAGTAATCATCCCAACTTACAACGAGAAGGAAAACGTCGAAAAAATCATCCGCAAGGTATTTTCGCTTTCGGGTGATTTTCATGTTTTAATTATCGAGGATAACTCCCCGGATGGGACGGCGGCAATTGTGCGCGGCTTATTAAGCGAATTTCCCGAAAAGCTTTTTATGGAAGAGCGAAAAGGGAAACTTGGACTTGGTACCGCCTACATTCACGGCTTTAAATGGGCGCTGGCGCGGAGTTATCAATATGTTTTTGAGATGGATGCCGATTTTTCGCATAACCCCGACGATTTACTCAGGCTTTATGATGCCTGCAAAAATGGAGCCGATGCAGCCATTGGTTCGCGATATGTCGGAGGCGTTGTAAATGTTGTGAACTGGCCGATGGGGCGCGTTTTGATGTCGTATTTTGCCTCAAAATATGTGAGGCTGATTACCGGATTAAGAATTGCTGATTCAACTGCCGGGTTTATCTGTTACACCCGTAAAGTGCTGCAAACTATCTGGCTCGACAGGGTTAAATTTGTGGGTTATGCCTTCCAAATCGAGATGAAATTAACCACTTCAAAGCTTGGTTTTAACATTGTCGAAGTCCCCATCATCTTTACCGACCGCACCGAAGGCACGTCCAAAATGAGCCGCGGGATTTTTAAAGAAGCCATCATCGGAGTAATCAAACTCAGGTTTAAGAAGATCCGGCCAAATCCGGAATTGAAGGATTAATACTCCATTTTAAGGATTTTCTGAAGCCCATAGATTTAAAGGTTTCATCTTTTGGAAAGGTGAAACTTTTTAAATTTCAGCCAATCTCCTCTAAAACCCCACCCTGAAAAACTTGCTCTCAAAGGGTTTCAACACTGAATACCAGCTTTTGAACAAATTGCCGCT
>CAIYZW010000840.1 GCA_903930725.1 uncultured Bacteroidota bacterium | reverse complement strand
TTCTTAGTGTTTCTTAGTGTGCTGAGTGCCTTAGTGGTTATTTTTATTTCACAACCAAAGGTTTTCTTAGTGTTTCTCTGTGTTCTATGTGTCTATGTGGTTAGTTTTCCCCGGTTTACTATTACACACTTCACTCATCTGTATTTCCGGCATCAAAAAAATGTGGGAATAATGCAAATCTTTTAAATAATTATGTAAAGAATTTGAGGGTACCCGGAATTAATTTCGTGCCATCTAAAAACTATAAATTTTATGAAAAAAGATAAAGATTTGGCAGCAATAACTACAGGGCACAAAAGCAACAAAAGGAAAAACAAACTGGTCGAATACTTTTTTCCTTCACCCGAAGAGATCGAAGCGCGCCAGGACGAGGAGTATAATTATTACTGGCTGGTAGGAGATGTTTTTGCCGATACCGAAGAATACCAGTCCGAAGGAAAACTTACCGGGTAGTTTTTATTAAAAACAACTAAAACCAGGCAAACAAATTTCCTGATTAGATTTAACCACAATAACAATTAGGGCAATCTTGTGTTTAGTAAACATTACAGCAGATGATGGCTACATAAAGTCATCGCTGTTTGTCGAAGTAAATCAGCCATTTTAAAAATTAATCATTAGTATTTTATGAAAGAATCCAAATTATTTACAACTACCAAAGTTGGATCAGTAACTCTCGAAAACCGGGTTGTAATGGCCCCAATGACCAGGTGCCGTGCCATCGGCAATGTTCCGAACGACCTGATGGCAGAATATTACAAACAGCGTTCGGGCGCAGGCCTGATCATAACCGAAGGCACATCTCCTTCACCCAACGGCCTTGGTTATGCCCGCATTCCAGGTATCTTTAGCAACCAGCAAGTAATAGGATGGGATAAGATAACATCGGCAGTACACAAAGGTGGCGGTAAAATATTTGTCCAACTGATGCACACCGGCCGGATAAGCCACCACCTCAATATGCCGGAAGGAGCGCAGATACTTGCACCATCGGCTGTAAAAGCTGCAGGTCAGATGTGGACCGATTCGCAACAAATGCAGGATTTCCCGGTTCCAAAAGAAATGACCAACGATGACCTGTTGCATATAAAATCCGAATTTGTTGATGCAGCCCTAAATGCTGTTGATGCAGGATTTGACGGTGTCGAACTCCACGCAGCCAATGGTTATTTGCTCGAGCAGTTTTTGTCGCCGGTAAGCAATATCCGTAACGATAATTATGGCGGAAGTTTTCAGAATCGTTGCCGGATGGTCATCGAAGTTGCGGCAGCCGTTGCCGATGCCATTGGAAATGATAAAACCGGAATCCGTTTGTCTCCATTCGGAGTGGCCAGCGACATGCCCCATTACCCCGAAATTGAAGCAACCTACGAATATTTGACCGAACAACTCAACAATCTCGAAATAGCCTACATCCATCTGGTCGATCACTCGGCAATGGGCGCTCCCGAAGTTCCATTAACGGTCAAGCAAAAAATCAGAACCATTTTTAAAAATGTCATCATACTTAGCGGTGGCTACGATAAAGATAGGGCAGAGGCTGATCTTCAAAGCGGATTGGGCGATCTTGTTGCATTCGGACGGCCATTTATCAACAATCCTGATCTTGTTTCAAGGCTTAAAAACAACTGGCCATTATCACAAGATCTCAAAATGGATTTGTTCTATACGGCCGACGACAAAGGGTACACCGATTATCCTTGTCATAAAGTTTGAAAATTCAACTTACAATTAAATGACTTTTGTTGAATATTACAAAATATTGGGGGTTGCCAAAACGGCAACCCCAAAAGAAATAAAAGCTGCCTACCGGAAATTAGCCCGGAAATTTCACCCCGATTTGAATCCGAATGACAAGGATGCAAAGAAAAATTTCCAGCAGATTAACGAGGCAAACGAAGTATTGAGTGATGCCGAAAAACGCATGAAATACGATCAATACGGAAATGATTGGCAACATGCCGAGGCTTTCGAAAAAGCAAATCAGCAGCAACAACAATACGCAAACTCAGGTAATTCGGGCTATTCAGGTGCCCGGCCCGATAGTGATTTTTCAGATTTTTTTGAATCAATGTTTGGGGGTAGTGGCGCAGGAAGGGGACGACAGGTCAAATACCGGGGCGAGGATTACAATGCCG
>CAIYZW010000839.1 GCA_903930725.1 uncultured Bacteroidota bacterium | reverse complement strand
TGAAGTCGATCACAAGATTTTGTGCATTGGCTTCAACAGTTTTTGTTTTCATGGTTTCTGACACCTGGCAATTTTTACGAAATATGAATTCGAAAATTCTTATTATACTGATTTTTTGTTAAATAGCTCTAAAGGCTGGCTTTGAAAAACCAGGAAGGGTCATTTTTCTCTTTCTGAAAAAAGCATTTTCAAAACAAATTTTATCTCCGTTTTACTTTACTAGAGAAATTTAAGGAAGTATTTTCACAAGATAAAATTCAAAGGTCAAATTTTGTTTGTCAATGAAAAAGTTATCCTGATATTTGCCGACGGAAATATCAGCAAATTATGAACGAGAGCCATATCAGGAAAATCGAGAATCTTAAAAGTTTAATTGGCAATACACCGTTATTGGAGATTAAATTCAAGTACAAAGGTGAAGACCGGAAAATCTATGCCAAGTCGGAAAATTTGAACATGACGGGCAGCATCAAAGACCGGATGGCATTTACAATATTACGCGAATCCTACCAAACTGGCGATCTTAAACCCGGTGCAAAAATTATCGAAGCTACAAGTGGTAACACAGGCATTGCCTTTTGTGCTCTGGGAAAAGCTTTAGGACATCAGGTTGTGATTTTTATGCCTAACTGGCTTAGCGTCGAACGCTATAATCTGATACAAAGTCTGGGTGCAAAAATTGTTCTTGTAACCAAAGAAGAAGGAGGTTTCCTTGGGTGCATCCAAATGGCCGAAAAGCTCGCAAAAGAAACTGAAAATTCATTTCTGCCACGACAATTTTCGAACGAAAATAATATTCTCGCCCATTTCGAAACAACCGCTGTCGAATTATGGAACCAGTTACAATTTCGTGATATTATGCCTGATGCTTTTGTGGCAGGTGTAGGAACAGGTGGAACAATTATGGGTACCGGTAAATACCTTAAAATGAAGAATCCCAAAATCAGAATTCACCCGCTCGAACCGGCAAATTCACCAACGCTTACTACAGGCTATAAAGTTGGAAAGCACCGGATACAAGGCATTTCTGATGAATTTATCCCTGAAATCGTAAAACTTAACGAACTCGACGAAATCGTCCAGGTTGATGATGGCGATGCCATTATTATGGCTCAACTGTTATCCAGTAAACTCGGACTTGGTGTCGGAATCTCGTCGGGTGCCAATTTTATCGGTGCTTTAATTGCTCAGAATATGATAGGAAGCCAGGCAAACGTAGCAACAATTTTTTCTGACTCCAATAAAAAATACCTGAGCACCGACCTGATGCGCGATGAACTGATGAAAGATCATTTTTATTCGAAAGATATCGAACTCGAAAGTTTCAGAGCATTTAAAAGGGTTTGTGTAACCTGTTGCGATCCGGTTCAATGTTCCGAAAGTTTTGTGCGTGGAACCTTTGATGTCGAAAGTTTGCCAGTTTGCATAAGAAGGTAACCGGAAATCGCCATTACATTTTTCCCAGATAATTCTTGAGAAAAGCTGGAAATTTGAATTTTATCCTTAAAAGTATTTCCGGATTTTAGCCGGCAAATAAAAATTCAAGATTTTGAATGTCTTGATGGCTGACACCCCGGAAGCTTCCATGCAAAAAAAATCTTAAACTGCCATCAAGCAAATCACTGTTAATTAAATGATTTTTAATATTTTTGAGCCATAATTTTATCTATCAAAATACTAAAATGGTTAACTATGCAAAATCTAAAATTCTCGCTCATCCTTTTTCTGATATTATTTAGTTTGGGACTTCAGGCGGCCTGGCTCAATAATGTCCAGCAAACTATTACGCAGCCCGATGGAACCGTGGTTCAATGCTTCTCCACAGGTGATGAATTCTATAACTGGCTCCATGACGCCAAAGGTTTTACCATCATCCAGAATCAAAACACCGGTTTTTACACCTACGCTGCCTTAATTGATGGAAAACTTGAACCAACCAGTGTTATTGCCGGAAAGAATGATCCTACTTTGGCGGGATTAAAACCAGGAATTAACATTCCGGTCGAAAAAATGCAGGCCATCAGAAGTGAATTTTTGAAGAATCAAATGCCGGCAGCCCCTGAAATTTCGGGTTTTAATTCGCCAAAAGACCGGCTAAACGTAGGGACGATGAACAACCTGTCGGTTTATATCCGTTTTAACGATCAGAATGAATTTACTGAAGATACCAGCGTTTTCGCCAATATGTTCAATAAAACCGATGCAGGATATAATTCGATGCTGAATTATTTTAGGTTTGCTTCGTATAACAAACTCTCGATTCCGTCGTATTTTTACCCGATTCCTCCGCAGCAAACCGTAATTTCGTACCAGGACATCTATCCCCGCAGCTATTTTATGCCCTATAATTCGGTTACAAATCCAAATGGTTATCAGGAAGATGAAGCTGGTGAGCGGGAACATGCACTTTTAAAACGTGCCGTTGCATATATCGAAACTGAAGTGCCTGCCAGCCTCAACATTGATTACAACAATGATGGGTATGTTGATAATATGGTTTTTATTGTCAAAGGCGGAACCACTGCCTGGGCAACCCTGCTTTGGCCACATCGCTGGGTGCTTTACAACGAAGACGTTTACATCAATGGAAAGCGCGTTTGGGATTATAATTTTCAGTTGCAATCGCATCTTTCGTCGAATGGCAACGGGGTTTTAAGTCACGAAATGTTCCATTCGCTCGGTTCCCCCGATCTTTACCATTATAACAGCACACCTGTTGATGCTGTCGGCTACTGGGATGTTATGTGTTCAAATCATAACCCGCCACAACTGATGGGCGCAT
>CAIYZW010000838.1 GCA_903930725.1 uncultured Bacteroidota bacterium | reverse complement strand
TCGGTGGCATTTAAAACATCTTCCTCAACAACAGCGGCTTTAACCGAACCTTCGGCAGCAAAACCTACCATGCCTTTGGGCACAAAACTGGTTGCCAGGTAAGGTTTGTTTTTGATGTATTTGTTGTAAACCCTCAAAATGTCGGCTTTTGTAACCGCTTTTAGCTTTTTGATGTTTGTCGAGAAATAATTGGGGTCGCCAACATCTTCGTTGTACGAAGCAAACTGAAACGATTTGCTCAAAAGGCTGCTGATGCTGTTGTAAAAATCGGTTTCAAGGCTTGCTTTGATGCGCTCAACGTCGGCATCGGTAAAACTTTCGTCTTCAAACATTTTAAAGGCATCAAAAACGCCGGCTTCTACATCTTTTAAACTAACGCCTTCGTTGGCAGTAACCGAAATTGTAAACTCGCCGGCAATTTCCTGGCTGCCATTGTAGGCATATTGGCTCGATGAGAGTTTTTTCTCCTTTTCGAGAACCTTGTACAAAGGCGCTTTTTTACCCCGCGACATCAACTCTCCAAGATAAGAAAGCGGATACGAATCGTCGGTGTAATCTTCGATTGTAGGCCATATCATCCTAAGCTGTGAAGCTTTGGCAAAATTATCCTCATGATAAACTTTAATGGTTTTTTGGAGTGTAACAGGTTTTGGATCAGGATCAGAAACCGAATTTCCCATCGGAATTTCGCCATAATACTTTTCGATAAGTCTTTTAGCTTCTTTAACATCAAAATCGCCTGCCAAAACGAGCGTGGCGTTGTTGGGAAGGTAAAACTTGTTGTGGAATTGTTTCACGTCTTCCACAGTAGCATTTTTTAAATCGTCCATCTCGCCAATCACCGTCCAACTGTAAGGGTGGCCTTTTGGGTAAAGATAGTTGGCAACCACCCACTCGGTGTGGCCGTAGGGACGGTTATCAACACCTTGCCGCTTTTCGTTTTGAACAACATTTTGCTGGATGTTGAAAGCCTTCTCGGTAACCGTGTTAATCATGTAACCCATCCTGTCCGATTCCAGCCATATAATTTTTTCGAGGGCATTTTTGGGCACCACTTCGTAATAAGTTGTTGCATCGTTGCTGGTGCCGCCATTGAGGGTACCGCCCGCACTCTGGATAAGTTTAAAAAACTGGTCCTCGCCCACATTTTCGGAGCGCTGAAACATCATGTGTTCAAAAAGATGCGCAAAACCGGTGCGGCCTTCAACTTCGCGGTTCGAGCCTACATGATACCTTACAGCCTGTGCTACAATCGGGTTCGAACGGTCAACATGAAGGATTACATCGAGGCCGTTGGGCAAGGTGTACTTTTCAAATTCAACCTTTAAATCGGTTTCTTTAGGCATAAATGCCAGCATTAAAATAGCTGCCAATGCAATGAAAGTAAAGATTAGTTTTTTCATTTTTGAAATAGAATTAATTTTTTCTGAGAATAATAGTAGATTAATGTTCCTTTTAAAATCGGGGATAAAACTACTGTTTTTGAACGAAACAGCAATTCCCGGATAAAGGAATATTTAGCGATGTTATCGAAAAAGCAGAATTACGGTTTTTACACCTGCAAGGATGAGTTACTTATAGCCGGTTTTGGTGCAGTATTATTTTTCGGAAACAAAAGGAATATGGCT
>CAIYZW010000837.1 GCA_903930725.1 uncultured Bacteroidota bacterium | reverse complement strand
GGGATTGTCGGGTTGATGAAAGATGTGCATTTCCACTGAGTCAGGATTCATCGTTCCCCAATCATTGTATTCGGCCATGATAGGATTGGGAGTATTGTTGTAAAGATCATAAATTTCGCCGGAGTTGCCATTATCGAAAAGTGAATTCTGACCAGGATTGATAATCAAACCTTCCAATTGCCCTAAGTTAGGCATGGCGGCATTTTGAATGGTGATGCCCCACAAATTTCCGAAAATTGCATTTCCTGTTACAATTGATTGGTTAGAAGTATTTCCATAAAAATTAATTCCACTTCCACCAAGCATGGGATCGCCCTGTGTGTTATTATCTAAAATCAAATTATACATGATGACTGATCCGATGTTATTGCCGTATTGCGTAATTCCATAACGGTTGGTTTTAATGGTGTTTGCAACAATTCTGGCTTTTAGTGATCCTCCGGCTAAAGTTGTAATGGCGATGCCGCCAACCTGCGTCAATAATGGGTTTCCTGTAATCTGGCATCCAACAATCCTAATGCTGTCGGTTCCAGAAGTTCCCAGATTAATTTGTGGCATATTGCTGTTGGAAGTTACATTTCCAGTAATGACGCAGTAAATTATCTGAGGCGATGAAGCGCCATTTGCACCCGATAAAACTGCCGGTCCGGCATTATTTAGAAATTTACCACCATAAATATATGGGTGGCTTTGAAACAAATCAATCGTTCCGGTGCAATTTCCCTGATTAAAGCCTTCAAACTTGCAGTTGGTAAATTCTACCTGCGACGAAACAAGCTTTATTCCTCCGGCAAAATCAAAATTTACTTTGTTCAAAATAGAGCCGGGGCTGTTATCAAATTTCAAACCTTTAAAAAACTCACCTTCATTGGTGCTTTTAACCGTCACCAAATCATTGTCGTTTAAATCAGCAAATAAAACTCCGCCAATTGTTATCAAAACCGCCTGGTTTACATTGATAGCGGCGGTTTGAAAAATCGAAAGTGTGTCGGAAGCAGCGATGGTTAAATCCTCCGAAACCTGATACGTGTTTTCGGCAGTTAAAACCACAACACCGCCCGAGTTTGCCACAAGGTCGTCCATCGTCCAGTTTACACCGGTGCCGGGGGTAGTGTACTGGGCAAAAATGAAATTGGTGAACAGGAAAAAAATGGCGAAAAGTGATTTCTTTTTCATCGTAGTAAATTTTAAAAATTTGGAATGATAAAAGTACCTTATTATCCGGATAATATGGAATTTTTAGGATCATTAAAAATAGGCTATGGCCGTTTTCGGATAATTATTACTTTGCAAATTAAAAATATCAGATAATTTTTACTTTGGAATTCTACCAAACGGGATTAGTTTACAAATTTCAACACAAATCAGACACCTTCGCCTTCGTTCCTTTTATTACTTTTGCACCAGGTTAATCGTTGGTAAAACATCATAACTAATTAATAATGAGCGAAATTATCCAACACGAATGTGGAATTGCTTTATTGAGGCTGCTTAAGCCCCTCGAATATTACGTTGCCAAATATGGCACCGGTTTTTATGCCCTCAACAAAATGCACCTGATGATGCAAAAACAGCACAACCGCGGGCAGGATGGCGCTGGTATTGCCAACATAAAACTTAACGTGGAGCCGGGAATGCGCTACATCAACCGTCACCGCTCAAATTCATCAACACCGATTATTGATATTTTTAAGCATATTTACGGACAGTTTGAAAGGCTTCATAAGGAAAAACCTGAATTGCTAAAAGATGCTAACTGGCTAAAGAAAAACACCGAATTTACGGGTGAAGTTTTCCTCGGACACCTGCGCTACGGCACTTTCGGCGGTCATAAAATCGAAAACCTGCATCCTGTAATGCGCGAAAGCAACTGGATAACCAGAAACCTTGTAATTGCCGGCAATTTTAATATGACCAATGTTGATGAGCTTTTCCAGAGGCTCGTTGATTTGGGACAATATCCCATCGAAACCACCGACACCATTACAATTTTAGAGAAAATCGGCCACTTTCTCGACGAACAAAACGAACTTCATTACCAGAAATATAAAAAACAAGGTTTAAAGAAAAGCCAGATTACCGACCAGATTGCCCGTGACCTTGATATTAAGGAAATGCTCGAAAATTCAGCCGAAAAATGGGATGGCGGTTACACCATTGCCGGGATGCTTGGGCATGGCGACGCTTTTGTGATGCGTGACCCAAACGGAATCCGTCCGGCGTTTTATTATTTTGATGAAGAAGTGGCCGTTGCTGCTTCCGAAAGGCCGGTTATTCAAACCACATTTAACCTTAAAGCTGAGGAAGTTAAAGAATTAAAACCTGGCCATGTGCTTGTTATCAAGCGCGACGGGAAAATAACAGAGGTTCCGTTTACCGAACCCAAAGAAAAGAAATCCTGCTCGTTCGAAAGGATTTATTTTTCGCGTGGTACCGACAAAGACATTTATAAAGAGCGCAAACGCCTGGGCAAATTCCTGGCTCCTGCCATTTTACAGGCGATAAATTACGATCTGGAAAATACGGTTTTTTCGTACATCCCAAATACCGCGGCGGTTGCATTTAAAGGATTGATTGAAGAACTGAATGTTTTTTGCAACCAGATAAAAACCGACAGGATTTTAGCGCTTGGCGCAGAAATAACGCCGGAAAAGCTCCGCGAAATTCTCGCTTTTGCCCCTCGGGTTGAGGATATCGCCGTGAAGGATATCAAACTCCGGACGTTTATTACCCGCGACACCAGCCGCGACGACCTGGTTGGTCACGTTTACGATGTTACTTACGGCGTGGTTCGCCCGGGAATTGATAATCTGGTTGTAATTGACGATTCGATTGTGCGCGGAACTACACTTAAACAAAGCATTATCCGCATTTTGGACAGGCTTGGGCCTAAAAAAATCATCATTGCTTCCTCGGCGCCGCAAATCCGTTATCCAGATTGTTACGGAATTGACATGACCAAAATAAACGATTTTGTGGCTTTCAGAGCGGCAATCGAACTGCTGCGCGAAACCCGACAAGACCACGTGATAAACGAAGTTTATAAAAAATCGAAAGCACAGGAACTTTTGCCCAAAGAGGTGATTGTTAATTTTGTAAAAGATATTTACCGGCCATTTTCGGCGCAGCAACTCTCCGAAAAGATAGCCCAAATTGTTACGCCGGTTGAGGCCAAAGCTAAGGTTGAGATTATTTTCCAAACCATCGAAGACCTGCACACCGCCATCCCCGAGCACACCGGCGACTGGTATTTTACAGGAAATTACCCAACTCCCGGTGGCAATAAAGTTGTAAACAAATCATTCATCAACTTTGGCGAAAACCGCAACGTGAGGGCGTATTAGGCTGTTTTTTGAAATTGATGTTTTTTTCAGAAATTACAAAAGTCAAAACTCAAAAAACAAATAAGATTTCGAAATTACCTGCCTGGGTGCCTTTGTCAGGCAGGTTTGAGTTTTGTTTTTTGTTTTTTCTGGTTTATCCAGGTTAGGCTTTTTTATACTAAAATTTCCAAATATAATGTTTTGTGCTGACTACTAATGGTTTATCTATCGAAAACCTGGCAGTTCTTCAAAACCTGCTAAATTTCATTCAATTTCATCAGATTTATTTTCTGAATATGGATTTGCCAAAATT
>CAIYZW010000836.1 GCA_903930725.1 uncultured Bacteroidota bacterium | reverse complement strand
CTTCTGTCTTCCGACTTCTAACTGCCAACTGCTAACTTGCGTTTGGCAACTTCCAACTTCCAACTGTCAACTGCCCACTGGCAACTGCCGACTTCCTAATATTTAGCAGCTTTCTAAATTGTGAATTCATTAACAAAAAACGGCCTATTCTTGAAACCGCCTCAATATTCTTTTTACTTTAGCCCCCTAAAAAAATTATTCATTTAATTCGGGATGTTATGTTAGATATTGATTGGAAAGGCCTGCCATTTGGGTATTTCAAAACCGACTACAACGTTCGCTGCTATTATCGCGACGGAAAATGGGGCGAACTGGAAATCTCCTCATCAGAATACATAAATATGCACATGGCCGCAACTTGTCTGCACTACGGACAGGAAGCCTTCGAAGGCATGAAGGCTTTCAGGGGTCAAGATGGCAAAGTACGCGTTTTCAGATGGGAAGAAAATGCAAAACGCATGCAAAGTTCAGCCGAAGGCGTAATGATGGCGAAAGTTCCTTTTGAAATTTTTAAGGAAGCGGTTTTCAAAACGGTAAAATTAAACGAGAAATACGTTCCTCCATTTGGATTGGGCGCTTCGTTGTACATTCGTCCTTTGCTCATCGGAAGTGGCGCGGAAGTAGGGGTGAAGCCAGCCAAAGAATATTTGTTTATGGTTTTTGTTGGTCCGGTTGGTCCATATTTTAAAGAAGGTTTTAGCCCGGTTTCGATGCAGATAGTTAGAGATTACGACAGGGCGGCACCGCATGGCACAGGACATATAAAAGTTGGCGGAAATTACGCTGCCAGCCTCAGGGCTTTGACCAGAGGACACGAAGAAGGGTTTGCCTCGGTGATTTTTACTAACTCAGGCGACCGACGTTTTATTGATGAGGCTGGCCCGGCCAATTTCTTTGCTATAAAAGGTAATACTTACACAACCCCAAATTCATCTTCAATTTTACCTTCGATCACCAACCTTAGTTTGCGCCAGCTTGCAAAAGATATGGGTTTGGAAATTGATTTGAGGCCGCTGGCGATTGATGAACTTGGCGATTTTGATGAAGTTGGCGCCTGTGGGACCGCCGCAGTAATTTCGCCGATCAAAAAAATTGTTGACCGCGAAACTGGCCGGACTTTCGAGTATTGTAAAGACGGAAAAGCAGGTCCTATATCGACAAAACTCTATGAAAAATTACGGGGTATCCAGGAAGGCATCGAAGATGATGTTTATGGCTGGAATACGATTATCGAATAGGTTTTTTTCATTTTGATTTTAAAACCGGGCTGAATACGTCCGGTTTTGTTTTTTATGATCAGCCTTGATTAATTGCCTGCCTGATTTTGGCACTTAACCTAACAATGCCGTCACCCAACGACGCTATGAAAACTAAGTAGTTGCTCCATTTGGTATTTCAGCAGGAATGCCTCTTCTTGGGCTGCTTCGGCAAAATTGGTTTGGTTGGACGCATAAATTATCCCACGCGACGAATTTACCAAAAGCCCACAGTTTTTAATCATTCCGTAGCCGGCAACTTCTTCAAGGCTTCCTCCCTGGGCACCTATGCCAGGAACTAATAAAAAATGATCGGGTATTATTTTCCTGATGTCGGCAAGCATTTCGGCTTTGGTGGCGCCAACCACATACATCATATTTTCGGAAGTGCCCCATCCGAGCGATTTTTGGATGACTGTTTCAAAAACTGTATGCCCGTTTTGTAGTTTTTGGGTTTGAAAATCAAAAGCTCCCGGATTTGAAGTCAGCGCGAGTAAAATCACCCATTTATCGGGATATTTCAGGAATGGTTTCACCGAATCTTCGCCCATGTAAGGCGCCACGGTGATGGCATCAAAACCAAATCCATCAGGAGGTTCGGCCAGAAAAGCTTTTGCGTAACGTTCGGAAGTGTTCCCGATGTCGCCTCTTTTGGCATCGGCAATTGTAAAAACAGAATCCTTAAAATTGCGAAGGTAGCTGATGGTTTTTTGGAGTGACTTCCAGCCTTTTAATCCTTCACTTTCGTAAAAAGCCATATTTGGTTTGTAGGCAACGGCAAAATCAATGGTTGCATCAATTATCGCGCGGTTGAACTCAAAAACCGGATCATCAAAACTGCGTAAATGTGGTGGTATTTTTTCGGGGTCGCTGTCGAGGCCAATGCACAGGAACGATCGTTTTTTCTGAATTAAACCGGTAAGTTGCTGATGATTCATAGGATGGATTTTTTTTGAGAAAAGTATAACTCCGGTAATTTTTGCGATTAGAAATGCTCCGAAACAGGCAACGAGAAAAAGAATTTACTTCCTTTTTCGGGGGTGCTTTCTACCCAGATTGAGCCACGGTTTTTCTTAACAAACTCTTTACACAATATCAGCCCAAGCCCGGTCCCGGTTTCGCCTTCGGTGCCTTTGGTGCTGATTGTATTTTCGAGTTTAAAAATATTGTCCATAGCCTCGCGGCTTAATCCAACGCCGTTATCCTCAACCTTGCAAATAATCCGGTTTTCGTGGCTTTTGGCCCCGATTAATATCAAACCGTGGCGTGGAGTAAATTTTATGGCGTTCGATATCAGGTTTCTGAAAACAAAATTTACCATATTCTGATCGGCGAAAGCATTGATGAATCCCGGAATATCAATCTGGAATTGAATTTCCTTTAATTCGGCATCATGCTTTAAATGTGTAATCGAAATATCGGCGAGGTATCTGATATTGGTTTTTACGGGATTAAAATCAATCGAGCCTTTTTGAAGTCTCGACCATTCCAATAAATTGGTTACCAGCTTATAGGTGTTTTCGGAAGTGCTTTTTATCCGCTTTACAAATTCGAGTTTTTCGGAATCATCAAATTCGGCCCATTGTTCGACAAGTAAGTCGGAAAAGCCTAAAAGAGTATTAAACGGGCTCTTGAGGTCGTGGGCAATTATCGAAAAGAATTTATCTTTTGTGGTGTTTGCTTCGCGAAGTTCGTCGGCGGTTTTTTTGCGTTCTTCAACTTCATCAGCCAGATCTTCGATGGCATCTTTAAGTTCCCGGGTTTTTACTTCAACAAGCGATTGCAGGAGTTCTTTCTGTTTTCGGATTAATTTGATCCTAAAAACAAAAACTGTAATCATCACTCCAAGTAAAGCGAATATTATCAAGAGCTTAAACCAAACCGTTTCGTAAAACCAGGGGAGTACAACAATTTTTAAAGTTGCAGGAGTTTCGTTCCAAAGCCCATCGTTGTTTGAAGCTTTAACTTTTAAATAATATTCTCCGGGGTTTAGATTTGCCAGCATGAGCGATCGTTTATGGCCTAAATCAATCCTCTGTTCATGTAAATTTCCAATCATGTAGGCGTACCTGCAATTACTCGCATTAATATAGTTGAGTGCCGAAAACTCGAAGTTTACAATCACATCATCGGGCTGAAGTATAATTTGGTTGAGGTACGAAATTACGGTATCATTTACAAACTCATTATTCGATTTGGATATCTTCGTAAAAACCACTTTTGGCGGGATTGGATTTTTGATAATCTTATCGGGATTAAAAGCCACAAGGCCATCAACGCCACCAAAATAGAGGCGTTGGTTGTTTTTCTTAAAAAAGGCGGCCGTATTAAATTCGTTTCCGGGCAAACCATCGGCTTTGTCGAAATTGATAAAAATTTCATTATCGGGATCGAATTCTGAAATCCCCTTGTTTGTGCTCAACCATAAATAACCGTTTTTATCATCCAAAATTCCATAAACAAAATTATTGGGAAGGCCGTCGGCTTCGGTGTAAAGTTTAAAAGTACCCGATTCGCGGTTCATCAGGTTTAAGCCCATATTTGTACCAATCCAGAAACGATTTTTTGCATCTTCGTAAATGCAATTGATGCGGTTCCCGATGAGGCTTTCCTGGTTTCCGTCCGTTTCGGCAAACCGGGTAAAGGTGTTTTTGCTTTTGTTGAAGCGGGCAAGGCCGCCACTTATCGAGCCAACCCAGATTACATTTTTGGTATCGTTAAAAATTGCCATAATTTGTCCTGGAACGATGCTTGTAGTATCAGAAGGTACATTTCCGAAAAAACGGAATTTTCCGGTTTTTGTATCCAGAATATTTAAGCCGAATTCGGTTCCAAAATAGATAAATCCATTGTTATCAGCGGTAATTTCAAAAACTCCACAACCAACAACAGTATTTTCATTGGTTGTTAAACTTACCGGGAATTTAAAAAATTCTCCAGTGTTTTTTTTGTACTTAAACAAACCTGTCCCTTCAGTACCAACCCATAATAAATTTTTATCAGAAGGATCCTGGCAAATCGAATATGCAACCATATTCTCCCGAACTGTAGTTCTTCCGCTTTTTAAATCAATTTTGTTAAAATCGTTATAACCGCCTGTCCAGATAATTCCATCTTCGTCTTCAAAAATTGATCGGACACTCGAAAACGAAAGGCCCATCATGTTGGAGTTGCTTTCGGTAAAGGAGTAAAATGCTTTTAAATAGTGGCTAAGAATGTTGATTCCCTTTCCATAAGTTCCTATCCATAAATTATTGTCGCGATCAATGTAAAGCGAATTTATAGTGTTATAAACCAGGCTGTTTTCCGAGTTACCTTGTGTGTAAATAGAATAATCTCCATTTTTGCTGTTCAACGAAATTAAACCAATATCGTCAGTTCCAATCCACAGTTGATCGGTTTTGCTGCCTTCAAAAGTTCGAATAGTAAGTACATCACTTTTAATCTTGTTATTTGGCAGATTGGTTCGATAGAATATTTTTAACTCAGGATCATAAGTGATCAGTGATAAATCATGCGCACCAATTAGGATTTTATGGTCTTTGGTTTCGGCAAAGATGTTAATTGATAGGTTTGCTGAAGGATAATTGATTGCAGGAATATCATAATAATTGGTAAAATGACCGGTTGATGCATCAAGAGTAGCCATTCCTCCCAATTGAAAGCCAATCCAGAGATTATCTCTGCTATCAGCAAATAACGTCTTTATGGAATTGGATATCAGTCCATCTGGTTTGTCAGGAGTCGAAAGATAATGTTTTTGTTCCAACGAATTTGGGCTATAGCAAATAATTCCCTGATCTTCGGTACCGAACCACAGTTGGCCGGAATGATCAATTGTGGCGCAGTTTATTTTCGCTTCGCTGTCAGTTTTATTTATAGTGTTTAAACGCACTCTCCGGAAGGCATTTAAAACTGGGTTATAAACGTTAAGCCCTTTGTCGGTTATAATCCATAAAAGCCCTTCATTATCCTCAATAATCTGGTTTACAACATTTGAACTGATCGAATTTGTATCGCCAGGTAAATTGCGAAAAACTGTTATTTCATAACCATCATAACGATTAAGCCCATCCATGGTTCCAAACCACATAAAACCAAGCCTGTCCTGGAGAATACAATTAATGGTGCCCTGCGAAAGGCCATCTTTATTGGTGAGACGATGAAATATAGGCTGATCGGTTAAATTTGTAGGGGTCGGATTTTGTCCATCCGAAAGAAAGGGTAAACAAATGCTTAGTAAAAGTATGAACCAGTGTTTTTTCAATGGTTTTTTTTCTTGCAAAAGTAAGATTTTTACAATTAAACTATTTTGAGATCGAAAATTATTCCGTTGGTTTCCTGATGTTTATTTTTAATTGGAGTTCACCAGTTTTCTTATCAAAATCAATAGTGTAATCGTTGGCCGAAAGTGTGATGCCGGTGGATGCTTTAAATAGCGAACCAAAAAATCGGGCACCTTCTTCCATGAGGTTTATCAGGTTTTCTTCGTCGAGTTTTGAATCGGATTTGCGATGTTTTTTCTTTGGCTGCGGAGCATCGGCTTGAATTGCATCGGCATCATCGTCGGTTTTTTCGAATAAAACGGGCTCATCGCCATCTCCCGAGAAGTCGAGACTGATTTGAGAAGCCGCAGTTTTCTTCCGGCTCTTAATTTCGTGAACTCTTAAGCTAAGAATTTTGATGAGTTCCTCTAATTTTCCGAGAAATTGCTCGCGGTCTTCGTTTTCGAAACCAAAATCCTGTAGGTTTTCGGTTTCAAAATCTGGCTTTTGAAGTAAATGTTCTGCTAAATCGGCATCGGGAGCAAGAATCTCCTCAATCGAATCTTCGGCAATAAGATTTATTATGGTAAGATTTCCTTCGCTGACTGATAAATTTGCAATATCGCCCATGCGGCTGCTTTGCAGGGATTTTGAGATGGGAACATCAAAATTTATGATGGTATCAACCTTGGCCGACAGCACCGGGTTCTCGATTGGAACCGACGAGACCAGCACGCTGCAGCGATTTTCGTTTTCGAACTGGTTTAGGATATTTTGATGCGCCGCAGGATCGGTGTCGTTGGTTATTTCGCTAAAACTTATCTGATTGGATCTGAGGAGCTGGGCAATAAGCCTGTTCATGACGTCCCACTCGGTATAGATTAGTATTTTGCGGTTGCCTTGCCCAAGATTCAACTTTTCGAGCAGGATGTGCCGTAATTCCATCAGTTTTGATGAATGATTCGCGCTGTTATCAACCATAAAGGTCGAATTACTTACATGGCGCATCATTTTTATCAACATCACAAAATGCTGCCTGTCGAAAGCGGTGATTATGTTCTTTTTGAGGAGCGAAGCAGCTTCGTGGGCATATTTTAAATGTAGCCGGGCTTGCGCCGGATGCATCCGCACCGGGTTTTCGATGTAACTTACGCTTGGCAGTTGCCTGATAACTTCTTGTTTGTCGCGACGGATAATAATATGTTCTAACTTCTTCCAAAGTTTATCCAGATCGAACTGTCCGGTGATTTTATTCTTCTCGTTTTCATCAAAATAGAAGTGTTGATACGAAAATTCCCACAACGGCGCCAACAGCTCCTGATCAACCAGCAAAACAATCGAATAAAGCTCGATAAGCTGGTTTTCGATAGGATTTCCGGTGAGTACGAGTATGTGTTTGCGCGGAATGGCCTTAATGGCAGCAGTTGTAGCCGATTCGTAGTCTTTTATTCGCTGCGCTTCATCAATAATCAGGAATTCGGGATTCAAAAGGTTGATGGCTTCGCGGTTTGCAACCACTGTTTCGAAGTCGGCAATAAAATAGCCGGTGTTTTTGGCATTTGCAAGCTCCGAAAATCCCTTCCCGTTAAGGATAATTGATGTTTTGCCTGAAACATTCGATATTTCGGACTGCCAGTGTCGTTTATTCCAGTCGGGACAAATTACGAGGGTTTTTGCAAAGCCAAACGATTTCATTTTTTGCTCCGAAGCAGCTATTGCCTGCACTATTTTGCCCAGCCCCATTTCGTCGGCAATAATTGCACCTGCTTTAAATGTTGCAAAATCGGCTCCGCTCTGCTGATAGAGCAGTAATTTTATCCGCAATTCCGAAAAGTCGGGTCCGGCATCCCTTCGAAGCCTTTCGATGGCTGCTTCTTCGTATTTTTTACCAATTTTTGCCAACACTTCGGGGCGGATAAGTATTTGCCCAAAGTTTTCGGCACGTTCAACAAACCCGAGGAAGTTCAGAATCTGATCGTCGTCGAGATAATTTTTATTGCCAAAATATCTGTAAATCAATTCGGCCGTTTTGCCTTGTGGTTTTTCGGGATAAAACCAACTAATCTTGTAATTTCGGAATGGGTTAAGAAAAATTTCGATAAACGGATAGGCCGGAAGGTTTTCGGGTAGCTCCCGTTCAGACAACGAAAGGTTTTCGTAGGCAAAAATCAGATGTTTGCATGTGCCGAGCTTGTTTGTTCGATAATCGGGACACGTACAATAGCCGTGCTTTCGGGCAATATCTCTGAAGGTAATTTTATACAGCTTGCCGCGCTCATTGGTTAAATGATGTTCGCCATAAATATTATCGGCAAACTCAATCGTATAGTCGGCCTTGAGCGCTTTGGCCTTCCGCTCCTCGATTACACGTTTAATCATCCCTTGCCGCGAATATTTTATCCCATGTTTTGGCAGGACTTCGGCGCTTTTAAGTATCTCTTCGAGTTG
>CAIYZW010000835.1 GCA_903930725.1 uncultured Bacteroidota bacterium | reverse complement strand
GACATTGGGGTTGACGCCTCCGGAAACGTTTATGTGAGCGGCTGGTTTTCGGGAAGTGCTCAATTCGGCACCGAAACGCTTACCAGTTTTGGGATGCAGGATATTTTTATTGCATGCTACGATTCATCCGGAGTTTTTAAATGGGCGAAGCAGGCCGGAAGCCCTGGCAACGAAGTTTGTGCCGGAATTATCACCAATGCCGGCGGCGATTCGTTCATCACAGGCTGGTTCTCAGAAACTGCTGATTTCGGCAATTTTTCGGTGAGCAGCGCAGGCAGCTACGATATGTTTGTTGCAAAATACAATGCTTCCGGCTCAGCACAATGGGTAAGCCGCGGTGGCGGGCCTTCAGATGACTATGGAAACCGCATCACTTTGGCCACCGATGGCGGTGTTTGTATTGGGGGGAGTTTCCGTGAAACCATCTGGGTTGGCGACCATGAACTTGTGAGCAAAGGCAACCGCGACGTGCTCCTCTCCCACTTTTCGGCAAATGGCGATGTGGTATGTGCCAAAAGTGCCGGTGGACAAGGCGAAGACCGCGCTTATGGCATTTTTCAGGATAGCGACGGCAATTATTTCCTTACAGGATTTTTTAGTGGAACTGCCGAATTTGACGACATCGAGCTTACAAGTCCGGCCATCATCAGCACCTACATTGCCAAAATGACCAACCAGGGATTTTTCCAATGGGTGAAGCAGGGAAGTGGCGGCGCCAACGATTTTGCACGCGGTTTCGACATCGAAGCCGACGGTGAAGGCAATGTTGTGGCAACCGGCTTTTTTTCGGGAACGGCCACTTTTGATAATCAGATTTTGTCTGCAACAGGCGGCCAGTACGATTTTGATGCTTTTCTTACCAAATTTAACCCACAGGGAGATTTGGTCTGGGCTAAGAAAGCAGGCAGCAACGGCATTGATCAGGGAACCACACTTTTTGTAAACCCGGTTGGTGAGATTTTTCTGGGTGGATTTTTTACCCAAACCGCCCATTTCGACGAAATAGTAGCAGAATCTTCGGGAAAGTCGGATGTTTTTGTAACAAAATTTAATGCCGATGGAACCGCACAATGGGTTGTTAATGGTGGTGGCGATGAAAATGATTACGCTTACGGCGTTGTTAACGATGCTTCGGGAAGCATTTACCTCACAGGCGTTTTTGCCGGATCTGCCGGGTTTGGCTCAAATATTCTGGAATCGGCAGGTGGGAACGATATTTTTGTAACAAAGGTTCCGGCAACTTCAAACGGGCTGTTTTTCCCAACAGGGAATGGCGGAAAAATAAGGTTAATACCCAATCCTGCCAAAGATTTCCTCCAAATCGAAATTGAAGGTATCCTCCAATATCATGAAAAACTGATCATTGAGATTCTGGATATTTCAGGAGAAGTGCTTCTTAAAAAATGTATTGCACCACACAGTTCAAGAATTGACATTTCTACGTTAAACCCAGGTGCTTACCTTATCAGAATTCTCAGCAACGAATTCGCTTTTACGGAGAAATTTATTGTTGAATAGCGCCACAAACCGAGTAAAAGGGTTTATCCTTCTGATCCATCGGGGCATGCTCTCCATGTAAAAGTCAATTATGTTTTATCTCGTTGTTCTGCAATACTTTATCTGCTATTTAGAATACACTGTTGGCGATAAAGTATTGCATTTCTAAAAGAGGCTGCCTAAAAACAGACAACCTCTTTAACTTTATAAAAAATTCCTTTAAAGCATCCAAAAATACTTCGGTTTAGCGATTATTTAATCCCACCACCCAGCGCTTTATAAAGGTTTACACTGTAAGTAAGCTGCTCCAGTTTATCATCAACCTGGCTAAGCTGAGCGGTGAGCAGATTACGCTCTGCCGAAAGTACTTCGGTATAGTTGGCCTCACCTGCCAGAAGCAATTGTTGGGTATAATCAACCGCTTTCATGTAAGAATTGATTTGCAGGTCGCGTAATTCGTTTTTGCTCAGCGACAAACCGAACCCATTCAATATGTTCGAAACCTCCTGACCAGCAACTAAGACTGCATTCTGAAAGTTTAACAATGCTTCGGCCTGCTGGGCTTTGGCAATTTCAAGATTGCTTTTTAGTTGACGTTTGAAGAACAACGGCTGGCTCAATCCACCAACAATGTTGGCTGCAATATTTGCCGGTTTAAAAAATTCAGAAATTCCACCTGAAGCAAATCCTAACGACGCCGAACTTATTGTCAACGATGGATACATACTGGCCTGAGCTGCGTTGGTCAGCTCAAAAGCCGAGCGAAACGACAGTTCCGCCTGACGCACATCGGGACGATTGGCCACCATTTGCGCTGGTACACCATATTTTAGTTCGGATGGAACCACCTGTTTGCTGATCGAATCGCGCAAAACGTTGCCGGGCTTGCGGTTGAGCAGTATGCAGATGGTATTTTCGGTTTCGTAAATCTGACGTTCCAATACCGGAATCACCAATTGAGAACTGTATAATAATGCTTTACTTTGCTCAACAGCAGCGCCATTTACCATACCGGCATCTTTAAGCGCCGACATGGTTTCGGAGCTTTCCTTTAACAAACCTGCCGTTTCGCGGGTACTGCGCAATTGTTCATCGAAGGCCATCAGGTTGTAGTAAGCTCTGGCTATGCTGGCCACAAGAGAGGTTTGGATGAGGTTGGAATATTCGTAACTGTTTAGCAAACTGGCATATTTAGCCCGTTTCTGACTGCTTAGTTTTCCCCATAAATCTACTTCCCACGAAGCTGCAAAACCCAGCGAATTCAAATGATCAGCCGAATAACCCAATACTTGTGTTCCATATTTGCCGCCACTTATCTGGGTGTGATTAACCTGCGCGGCTGCCGAAAGCGTTGGATACAATGCTGCTTTGGCCGATTTGAAACCCGCTTCGGCCTGCTGAATGCGCAATGCTGCTACCTGCATGTTCGTGTTTTGCTCAAGTCCTTCGGTAATTAATGCCTGAAGTAAAGTGTCGGCGAAATACACTCTCCATGGGATTTCGGCAACAGAGGTGGTATCGTTACCAGCGCTGTTGCGGTATAAACCGTTGGTATTAGCCTCGGGAGCAACAAATTCTTTGTTGATTTTGCACGATGGCAACGTCAAAACCACAATGATGGCCAACACTGATAAGGCGCTTATTATTTTCTTTTTTGTCATTGGTTTAATGTGTTACGTTGATGTCGGTGATATTGTCGTCGGTGGTAACAATCTTATGCTTGCTCAATCGCTCGTGCAGGCTTTGGAAGATGATAAACAGGGTCGGGATGACCAATACTCCGATGATGGTACCGATTAACATCCCGCCAATAGCGCTTATCCCGATGGATTTGTTCCCGATTGCACCTGCGCCATGGGCAATAGCCAGCGGTAGCAGACCAAAGATGAAAGCAAACGACGTCATCAGGATTGGCCGCAAACGGGCCACAGCGCCGCTTATTGCCGCTTTAACGATACTCATGCCAGCCTTACGCCGCTGAAGGGCATATTCCACAATCAGAATTCCGTTCTTGGCCAGCAAACCAATAAGCATGATGAGCGAAATCTGTACGTAAATGTTGTTCATAATACCACTGCCGCTCATCAATGCCGCAAAGATGAAAATGAATGTGCCGGCCAACCCGACAGGTAACGACAGGATTACAGCAAACGGCAGGATGTAGCTTTCGTATAAGGCAGCCAGTAACAGGAACACAAACACAATACTTAAAGCAAAGATGATCGCTGTCTGGTTGCTGGTATTTACTTCTTCGCGCGATATTCCACCAAAGTCGTACGAGTAACCATTGGGTAATTCGATTTCCTTTAAGGCGTAAATTACACTACTGGTATTATGACCTTTCATGTAGTTTGGGATAACAGTAATATCCATGGACGAAAAGAGGTTAAAGCGTGTTAGTGTCTGTGGTCCTGTAACATCCTTTATGGTGATGAATTCGGTGATAGGTGCCATTTTCCCACTTGAAGTTTTAACTGATAAACCGCTTAAATCGTCCAGCTTTGTTCGATATTCGGGCGCGGCCTGAACCATTACCCGATACTGTTTTCCATACACATTAAAGTTCGAGACATACATACTGCCGATGTAGGCCTGCAGTGCCGACATTACATCCGTAAGCGTCAGTCCGGCATCTTTAATTTTGGCAATATTTGCTTCGATCTGCTTTTGCGGAAAGCGGGGGTCGAAGCTGTTCATCACCATCATCACCTCTTCACGTTTCCTGAGTTTTTCGATAAATTCGGTGGTAACAT
>CAIYZW010000834.1 GCA_903930725.1 uncultured Bacteroidota bacterium | reverse complement strand
TACCTGAAATATTCGATTATTCTCTTTAAATCTTAAAACAATGAACGAAAAAAGCCCTGTTTCCGTAATTATTATTGATGATGACAAAGACGCCATCTTTGCGCTGCAAAGTCATCTTGAATTAATGCCCGAAATTGAAGTTAAAGGAACCGCCACACATTACCGCAAAGCCATCAATCTGATCAGGGAGCTTTCACCAGATTTGGTTTTTCTTGATGTCGAAATGCCCGGGAAAACCGGTTTTGAGTTACTCGAAGAGTTTGAAAAGGATGGATCACAACGCAATTTCAGTGTGATTTTTCACACGGCTTTTGATAAATACACCATCCGTGCGCTTCGCGAATCGGCCTTCGATTTTTTATTGAAACCTCCCAAAGAAGAGGAATTGAAGGAAGCCATCCAACGGTTTCGCGACCAAAAGTCCAAAACAATGGCGGCAGAACCAAAGCCAACCCTCGACCGGACAAAAAAAATGGTGGCTATTCCCACAAACACCGGTTTGCAGTTTGTGCCAAAAGCCGACATTGTTTATTTCGAATGTCTGAAAACGGGCATGGGTTTAAGGTCGTCGTGGACGGCCATTTTAAATAGTAAGCAAACCATCAAACTCCGCCACAACACCAAAGCCGGGGCAATTATCAGTTATCTGGGCGATGAAAATTTTATCCAGATCAGCCAGTCGGTCATTGTAAGTATTTCGTTCATCAACATGATCGAGTACAAAACCTACGAATGCTTCCTTTTCCCACCTTTTGACGAAAAGGTTTTTAAAATTTCAAGGCAGTTTATGGCGGAATTGAGGGAGAGGTTTGATGTGATTTAGGAAATTTTTCTTCGGTTTGATTTTCATAATATTCCAAATTTACTCAGTCTGGTTTTGGCATTCTAAACCGTCTTGTTTTTTTTGGACCTCGAAAATCCATGTAATTTAACTACCTTCGAAGTAAAATTGCCTTAAAAGATTGTTGGGTAAGAAATGATTCGATTCCATTTTCGCCGAAAGCAGACACCAGATAACCCGGTGTAGATAAATTTGAAGCAGTCAATGCCCAATCGGTGACATCATTAAATGAATAGCCATATTGGCCGGTATTTTCTAAAGTTCCAATATGTTGATAATCTAACTGGCCTGTAATATCATCTATTCTGTAAATTCGGAATTCCTTAACTGGAACGAAATCGTCGCTGTTGGGAACAAAATACAGGCGAATTCCCATGTCAAATCCTAAATCGGTAATTAAGCTAATGGGAGGGCCAGCAGGCTCCCATTGATTTTCGTTAATCCAATTCAAGGTAGTCTCGAACGAATAGGAAGCATGGAATGAATATTCCTGATACTGCCCAACATTATAATAATTGACCGTAGTGCTATATGAAGCAACCAAATTATTTCCGGTAATTGTTCCGAAAAATGTAATCATAACTGGCGAAACATAGTTTTCCTCATCCCCGGGAAGTTCATAAATAACTCCAAAATAATAGCAACCGTCTAATCTTGTCAGATCAACTTTTTGTGAAAAACTGTAGTCATCTATCAGTAAGGTGTTTTCGTCAAGCTTTCTAAAATTTATTCCTTTTAGTCTGATAAAATAGTCATGTAACTCTGATTCCGAGAGCATCACCCAGTCTTTATCACCATATTGTTCATTTATCCGGGCGCTTGAAACATCCATTTTAAAAATGCCGCGGGTTTGTTTTTCCACAAAATCATACGGTCCAAAGGTTTCCTCCTTTTTACATGAGATAAATATCGAGACAAAAGCAAGTAAACAAAATACTGGTTTTAGTGCATTTCCTTTTTTCATCATTTGGTTCCTTTCATTTTACGACGCATCAAAAAATATTATAGGTTCAAGAGATAGCTAATTGACGGAATTTTAAGGGGTTTCTTGCTTTGGATGGAAAGTAACAACATAAGAATCCTTGTAAAGGGTAAATATTGTACCGCTTTCATTCACTGTTCCGGTCCAGTCGGGATTTAAATTTCCTGAAATGGTAAAAACAACATCATTGGCACTTTGGATATAACTCAGTACGTATGAGTTTCCCGAATTTCGATAAGTTGCTACACTGTAGTCAATAAATCGCAATAAACGAGATTCGGATGCTTCCCATTCCGTATTTTGCAAATCAAAACCCCTTGGCAAAGGCATATTCTCAACCTCGTCATCGGTCTTACAAGCGACGAAAGCCATTAAAATATACAGCACGAAAATGTATTTTGTCATAATAAATCCTTCCAGCTATCGCCCAAAAACAGCCAAACCATAATTACAAGGTTCCTCGGCACAATCAGCCATAATGACCTTTACAGTAAAATATCCCGATGAAATAACCCTGCAACTTACCACCGGTAAGTCATCTTCGGTGTCATCCTGCGCAATAAGATTTCCAAAGCCATCATAAAGTTTAATGTCAATGTCGCCACAATCGTTGTCACACACAGCACATAACTCGTAATATGAACCCGAACTGAGATAAACCTCATGTTTTCTGGAATATCCGTCATTCAAATTGTTATACTTTTCATACACGCACTGGTAACCATTGGTTCCGTAAACATAACCAATGTTGAACAATTGGGTCTGGCAAGCACTCTGTCCGAATGATTGCATTGAAAATAAAAGCAAAAATCCTGTCAAAGCGAAGACTATCGTTTTTAGACCTTTTGAAAAGAAGAAAGTGTCTGTTTTAGATATGCCATTCGCTGTTGTCTGATTTCTTAGTGACTTTAAGCCACTTAAGGAATAAAATGATTTTCTTTTCATGTTGATTTTTTTTAATCTCCTACTCTTCTCGTTTTTTGGATTTCACGCCTACTCTTTTGAGGCTTTTCGGTATCGCCACCAATAAAACTGAAATACTAAACTCACATTTGAAAAACCTGTGTTGGCCAACTTTGTAATTTTCGATTTGCCAAAAGGTGATTTTTCAGTTTTATTTTCAACAAATATAAAACACCCCTAATGAATAAAAAAGCCTGTTTTTGCCAGTTTTAGCAAATTTGGCCGTATTAGGATTTAAGTGGTAAAAATTGACACTTTTCCTGCAAAAATTGATGGGTTGACTGATGATGGCAAAAGCCAAAAACACTCAAAATTTCGAATGCGGGTCTTTGTTTGGATTATATTTTGGATCCAGCCTTAAGGCTTGATTATTATTCCTGGCAGAATTTTGCTATCCCGTCTTCATATTTTCTTTTCGAATACTTCATGGGCAGCAACCCAGTTTGTTTCGGCAGAAGCCACATAAGGTTCCCGCAATAAAGATAAACCTCCTTTTTGGGATAATTCATCAGAATCTGCTTCGTTGGCAACTAATGTCCACAAAATATCTTCACGGTCGTCTCCACCATCAAAATTCATTTCTTCATCAAAGCGATAATGAAACAAACGACCGAATCTATCCATCACAAGCCTGCGCTCCGAATGATTATTGTCCCAATAAACTTTTACAATTTCTGATGAATTCAGTAAATTATATGAATAAATATCTCCCAGAAATTCAAAATTTGAATTTTTGTTGGTTTGGATGACTTTATCGAAATTCCCGTCATCCAATTTTCTGATTGTGATGACGTTTTTGAATTTATCCTGGTAAGAAATCTCCTTCTCATTCCCTTTAGGAAGCTTTGCCGGAGTTTTCATGGTGAGATATCCAAAAATACTTTTGATGATTTTATTCAT
>CAIYZW010000833.1 GCA_903930725.1 uncultured Bacteroidota bacterium | reverse complement strand
GATCAGGAACTTTTCAGCCGCGAAAACCTGAGTCTTTTCCATAAAAAAATCGAGATTACCACAGTCTTTGCCATCCGGTCCGACAGGTTAAGCCTTCTCAACAAGCTTTCGGACAAAATCCCCGATATACAAAACACATTTTATGAATTGCTGCCCCTCAATTACGAGCAGGCACAACAGGCCATTGTAAATCCGGCAAAGGATGATAGTTCACAGTTTGATACTCCGCCTTTCACCTTTCACCAGGCTGCAATTAAAAAAATTATCGATGAGTTAAGTGATAAAGGAACCGAAAATATCGAAACCACCCAATTACAAATTGTTTGTAACCGTATCGAAGAAATTGCAGCTTCAAAAATGGTAAGTGGCCAAAGACAAATTGAGGTTAATGATCTTCCCGAGTTCAAAAATATCTTCCTTAATTTTTATTTCGATTCCATAAACCGGTTGCCGGAAGAAAACCGTGACAAAGCCAAGCGATTGATTGAAGATGAGTTGATCAGTAACAATCTGCGGATTTCGCTGGACTACGAGATATGTAAAAGACTTCTTAAAGAAGATGACTTGCGAACCCTGGTTGATGCGCACCTTTTGAGAGCCGAACAAAATACGATGGGACGCTTTAGTTACGAAGTCAGTCACGACACACTGGTTGAGCCAATTCTGGAATCGAAGAAGAAATATCGCGATGAACAGGAAAAAATAAAGCTCGAAAGTGACCGTAAGGAAGAATTGCGAAAGCTAAAAGAGCAGCAGGAGGAGGAAGCGCAGGAGCGCCAGCGGAAAATCAGGCAACAGCGAAAAATAATACGTTATGTAAGTATATTTTCAGTCATCTCAGTAATTTCGGCTGTTTTCGGCTTTTGGCAATGGAATGAAGCAGGTAAACAGGAAAAAATTGCAAGGGATGCCTACAGCAGCTTTGTAAAGTCGGAGTTTAAAAGAAATTTTGATGAAGGCTTGGCGCTTGAAAACAAAGAAGCTCCTGACTTTAACGAAGCATTAAAAAGGTATCAGGCGGCCAGATCTTTTTTTGATACATTAAACGTAAATGAACTAAATGTTGACGACACGTTAATAAACATAAGGCAAGTGGATAGCCTGATACAATCTTGTAGTAACAAAATTCCCAAAAAGGACAAACATGATGATTTGATGCGTCAATTTGAAAATTCCGAAAAAAAGCGTGAGTATCTGAAAGCAATGAATTTTCTCAATGATGCATTGATTCTGGATTATTACAGTAAAATAGTTAAGAAAAAGAAGGCTGATCTGTTTAATCTGGCACTCAAGGTTTACGATAACGATTATAAAGATTTCGATGAAATGAAAGACTATAAACTGAGAGACGAAACCAGGATCAAAAAGAACATTTTAGAAGAAGCCTATCATAAAAATTCAGACAAATGAAAAAACTACTCCTTTTTCTTCTGGTTTTGTTTTTTTATGGACAAACATCTGCCCAAACGGACGATTTTAGCATGCTTTTTACCAAAGGACAGATTTACCTTGACAGTGGGAAGTTTATTCAGGCTTTTGTATATTTCGACAAAGCAGCCGAAAAGGCGGTGGACAGCTTGAGTATTTCAAATGTCATCCAAAAAAAAAGAGATTGCCAGGATAGCATAAAGCAGGATCAGGAAAACCTTAAGATTCAGATTGATGCGACAGAAATACAACGCCTAAAAGCCGATTCGCTTCGTGGTGTTGCGCAAAGCATTGTAAACGCATTTTACTTTTATGACGAGCGGCTTGCACTCGCCTTTAAGGATAATAAATATGGCTTTATTGATAAATCGGGGCGGGCGGTAATCGGCTACAGATATGACGAAGCTTACCCTTTTGATAACATTGGTACAGCCAAAGTTAAACGCGACAGAACATTTTATCTGATTGATACCACCGGAACTGAATATCTGCTTGCCGAAGGAATGAACAACCTGACGCGCGAAACGCAGGCGCTTGATCTCCGATACCGACAACTCATCGAGTTCCCCAGGCCAGTGCTTGATTGGCCTCAATTGAATATTCTGCTGTTAAACGCAAACGAAATCAGGACTTTACCCGAGGAAACCGGCAATTTATCCGCACTCAAAATACTAACCATTTCGAACAATAAACTTCAAACGCTGCCTGTCAGCATTGGAAAACTTGAAGGATTGCGCATCTTAAATCTTAATTATAACAAATTAGATTCGGTTCCGGAAACGATTACCAACCTCAAAAACCTTGAGGAACTTTCGTTGGCAGGAAATTTTATATTTTACCTTCCAAATCAGATTGGTAACTTTTCCGACCTTCGTTTGCTTGATGTCAGCAACAACCAAATTGGCCTGCTGCCATCTCAGACACAAAACCTCGAAAAGTTAACAAAACTCAGGTTGGGAGGTAATAATCTTGATAGTATTCAAAGTCTGATCTTCAAATTGGTGAATCTGACCGAACTTAATCTGAGCAACAACCGAATCGGGATGGTTCCTGCTGGAATAGGCGAACTCAGCAATCTCGTCCAACTTGATTTATCAAATAACCAGATAAAAAAAATTCCGGCTGAAATAGCCGGTTTGTCCAAACTCAGGTCGTTTTCGATGGGCAATAACCACATTGACAGCCTCTCGCCCGAATTGTTTGAAATTGATACGTTGAACTTTTTAAACCTCAGCAGTAACAGGATCATGGCCATTCCGGAAGGTATAAAAAACCTGAAAAGCCTTGCAATGCTTGACCTCAGCCATAACCGGATTGCGGAGAATCCCG
>CAIYZW010000832.1 GCA_903930725.1 uncultured Bacteroidota bacterium | reverse complement strand
TGGTCCCGATGGAAGCATCATCATTCCTGAAATTTTGAAAGGAATTTACACGCTTCAGATCACACTTACCGGATTTGTTGATTATACCGAAACCGACGTTAACCTCAATATTCCTGAAGTTACGCTCACCAAAACCGTTATACTCACCGAACGTATCTTCGACCCGTACGATCTCGAAATTATAACTGCCGGTCAGTCACCTGGCGCTGCATTGTTGTTGTGGGATCAGGCTCCCGTTCTGGATGATGCCGAAAGTTATGAAGCCTTCCTGATAGACGATATCGGCGGATGGAAAGTGGTTGATCAGGATAACAAACCAACGGTTTATCCGGGGGGCGTTTCTTTCCCACACATGGGCGATCCTGCTTCTTTCATGACATTCAGCAACGAATTGACCACTCCACCACTTTCGGAGGTTTACTGGGGTGCGTATTCGGGAAGTAAATATTTTGCAGCATTCGGTTCAGCCGAAGGATCAACAAACAACTGGCTTATCAGTGAAGAACAACACCACAGCCTTCCGTTTACATTGTCGTTCTATGCAAAATCCATTACCGAAACTTACGGCCTGGAAACTTTCAAAATAGGCTATTCCACAACAGGTAGCAATCTTTCCGACTTTGTCTTCATGACCGAAAATGTCACAACACTGACCTATTGGACTAAGTTCACCTACACCATTCCTGCCGAAGCCAAATATGTTACCATTCGTCACAACCACACAGGTTTTGCCTTGTTGATAGATGATATTACCCTCGGTGTTGAAACCGATGGCGCAATTCCCGCAAACGGTTTTACAGTTTATCTGAATGATGAAGAAGTTGCCACAGGAATCACAAATCCTGAATACCAGTTCACCAGTCTTGCTGCAGGAAGTTACACTGCCGGCGTACAGGCTAACTTCCTTACAGGCCAGTCCGGCATCGCAGAAGTTGATTTTGAAATGCCCGAAGGAACTACGGTCAACTTCACGGTTAACGATGATCTTGGCAACTTGGTTGATGGTGCCGATATCAGCATCCTGTTTAATGGTATCGAAATTCTGAACGATCTGACCTTAAATGGTGCTGCAACTTTCATGATCTATCCGGGAACATATCAGTACCTTGTATCAAAAGATGGCTATGCCGGGGTAACTTCTTCGCTGATTGTTGGCGCTACTACGCTGGATATTAATGTTGTTTTGAACAATTATTACCCTTTGATATTTGTGGTTAGAAATGAAAACACGCAACCGATCGAAGGGGCAACAGTAGTTTTTAATGGCCAGAGTAAAATGACCACTGCCGGTGGAACTGTTGGTTTTACAACTGTTCCGGGAACATTCCCTTATGCAGTTACTCATCCAAACTACAACAGGGTTCTTGCATCAGTTACAGTTGTTCAGGACAAGCTCGAAAATGTGGTTATGCCTTCGTTGAGTTGCGAAATTCCGGCTAATCTAGCTTATCAGCTTAATTATAACAATGTTCAGCTTAGCTGGGAAAAACCGGTAATCGGAAACAACGGAACATGGGTGCACTGGGACCTTGCTCACGGCAACAACATCGGAACCGGTGGCCTGGTTGATTTTGATGTTGCCCAGCGTTTTGTTCCTGCCGATCTTGTACAATATGATGGCAAATTCTTAACCCGTGTACTATTTTGGCCTAACGAACCCGCCTGTACCTATTCAATCCGTGTCTGGGTTGACGGTAACAGCAGTTCAGCGGGAACCTTATTGGTGGATCAGGTTGTTACGAACCCAACCATTGGAGCCTGGAACGAAGTTTTCCTTAACTCGCCCGTACTTGTTGATGCTACAAAGGAATTTTGGTTCGGCGTTCGTAACAATACCACCATCGGTCATCCGGCAGGTTGTGATATAGGCCCGGCTATTGATGGCAAAGGAAACATGATTAACCTTGCAGGAACCGGCTGGCAAACACTACTGGAAGTTGCGCCTACATTAAATTTTAACTGGAGCGTTAGAGGTCTGGTTGAAGATGTTGATTCACGTTTTGTTACTCCTTTGGTTGCTTTGAACGAAACCAACCGGGGCATATTCGATGGTAAACTTTCGGCTATAGCCGAAACACGTGGATACAGCGACCCACGGAAACTTTTGGGTTATAATATTTATTGCAACGCCGTTCAGATAAATACAAACGCTGTAACAGCCCTCACCTATGCTGATAATGCTTTGGTTATCGGAACTTACAACTACAATGTAACTGCATTGTGGAGCAATACCTGCGAATCGGACTTTTCGAATACTGTTGAAGTATTGGTTGCAGGCGCTTATGGAAAAATCCACGGATTTATCCGCGATGCTGCCACCAACCTTACCATCGAAACTGCCACTGTAATTGCCACCAATGCCGACAATGGTGTCCAAACTATTTTAACACCGTTTGGTTCGTATTACAGCATGATGCTTTTCCCGGGCACGTACAATCTTACCTGTATCGCCGACGGATATTTGCCTTCATCGGCTTATGGCCTGCAGGTTGTTGTGGGCGATAATACCGGACATACCTTCTATCTGGCTCCAACAGACCAGATTACAGGTATCCAGCAAAAAGATGCTGCAAACCTGGTTATTTATCCTAATCCGGCAACTGATAAAGTTACCATTTCAGGTATCAACCTAAAGGAAGTACAGGTTTTCAATATTACCGGCTCGATGGTTTATTCTTCGGTTATCGAAAACGATATTATCGAAATTACCAACCTGCAGAGCGGGATGTACTTTGTAAAAGCTATGGCTAATGATGGCAAACTGTTCACCGAAAAACTTGTAATAAAATAGAGTTTAGGATAGGTTTTTAATTGTAACGAAAAGCGGCAACTCAGCAATGGGTTGTCGCTTTTTTATAGATGTGGGAATATTGTGGTCTGCCCCAAAGGTGATTTTTCAGTTCGATCAAAACAATTGTACAAACCGCACAACTTTACCTGATGTGTAACAGGAAGTATTAAATAGTGATAAATGAAATAACTTTCGAAAACATTAACCAGCCTGAAAGGCTGTAACAACAAAACCTGGGGCAAGGCTCCAGGACATCGGGCTCTATGCCTGAAACAAATTCAGGCTTCCTGACTTCCCGAAGGTAATTAAACCTGATCCATTAAACACCCGCCCTTCGGGTATTTTAATTAAAAACCTCCACTTTCCAGTCGCCTGGCTCGGTAATTTCAAACTCAAAAATAATGTAGTTCTGTGATGTGCGAAGTTTGTTCCAGGTAGTATAATTGAGTTTAATCACCACCGGAAAGGTAATTCCATCGTAACCGACAGACTGGCCAAGTGTGGTTTCGTAACCGCTGGTGGTTGTCATCATAAGGTTTTGGATGCCGATATTTCGTGAGCCATTCTGAAAGAAATCAATCATGACCCGGTTTTTGATATCACTCATCCGCTGGAAATTATACCTGTCAACGCCCAGGCTGTTTTTGATTTTTGGTTTTGCTGGTTTTGGCCCGGTGTAAACATCATTTTTCCAGATTCCGGTGAGAATGGTGTCGTTTCCGTTTTTCTTAAATTTATATGTTCCCTCGCCGTCCTGGTATCCCTCTTTCCATTCGCCATCATAAACATCGCCGGTTGACCAGGTGTATTTTCCTTTTCCATCAGGAAGCCCTTTCGTGAACTGGCCTTCGTAAGTATCGGTGCCAACAGCCCTTCCTTTGCCATGTGCGAAGCCATTTTTGCATTTTCCCTGATAGCTTCCCGAAATTTGCGGTTTTAAAACCTGGCAGCTTTCCTGCGAAAACAAGCAAACACTCACCACCGAAAACATGAATAACAATGAGCCTTTTAGCAGATTTTTCATTGTAGTAATTATTTAATTAACAAGTAAAAAAAGTAATCTTCAATATCGCTTTCAAATGTACAAAAAATGAATGTAAAATACCGAAGGATTATTGAAGGTGTTTATGGAATAAATTGCCCTGTGTTTTTCTGAAAAGGGAAATTTAAAACATGAGAAAACTACAAAAAGGTCTGGCTTAAATCAAAAACGATCGTTATGCGGCAAACTGGATTAATATTTAAGTACCTCTTTTAGCCGCACCAACCCGCTTTTGCTTACGTTGATTTCTTTGCCGTTTTTTAAAACCAGGATAAAACTATCTTTCGAATAAGGTTCAAGTTTGGAGATTTGATGAATGGCCACGATAAAGGAGCGATGAACCCTGAGGAATAATTCAGGGTCGAGATGGTCGTCGAAAAACTTCATGGTTTTTTGTTTGATAAACCGGCCATTTTTGGTATGGATTTCAACATAATCGTCGGAAGCTTCGATATATTCGATGTCGTTAACCGGGATAACATCAACACGGGAGCCGGTTTTTACGGCCACGCGGTTTAACAAATCGGCAGTTTCAGCAATCTGGTCGCTGAGTGAAGCCATGATGTTTTGAATCGTTTTTGGTGAAGCAAGTTTTTCGATGGCTTTACCAACGGCGGCATTAAACCTTTGCTGGCTGTAAGGTTTTAAAAGGTAATCAACGGCGCTGTGCTCAAAAGCATGTATGGCAAAATTGTCGAAGGCTGTCGAAAAAATGATGAGTGGTTTTTCATCCAAAAGTTCGAGCATTTCGAAGCCATTTATTTTTGGCATCTGAATATCGAGAAACAACAGTTGCGGCTTGTGCTCGCCAATGGCCTTGAGGCCAGTAAACCCGTTTTCGCATTCGGCAGCAACTTCAATCTGTGGGAAGGCCTCAAGATATTTTAGGATGACTTTCCTTGCCAGCTCTTCATCATCAACAATGATGGTTTTTATCTTTTGTGTAATGTCCGGTGCGTTCATCAAACCTGAATTTGGTTTCAAAGCTAACAAAAAAAGAACGTGAGCGGCCAAAAGTTTACTTTTTAGGGATGCTGCGGGATGGTGATTTGTACCTCAAAAATGTCGCGATATTTTACGATATTTAATAAATCGTGCCTCTTAAAAATCAGCATCAGCCTTTTGCGGATGTTTTCGAGGCCAATGCCTTTTCCTTTCCTGGAAAGGTTTCCAGGGGTAAAGTTGTTGCCGATAAAAATTCTCAGTTCCCCGTTTTCGACAAAACATCTGGTCGAAATGGTCACAGCATCGGTGCTTTCGTTGACGCCGTGTTTAATGGCATTTTCGAAAATGGGCTGTAAAATCATATTCGGTAACAGCATTTGCTGGCAGCCTTCCTCAATGTCGTCTTCGAGCACCAACCGCGACCCAAACCTGATTTTTTCGATGTCCAGATATTTCCGGATATTGTCCATTTCATCCTGAAGGCTAACTTTTTCGTTCTCGTTGTTGCGCACGGTATAACGCAGAAAATCGGACAGTTCAAGGATCATTTCCCTCGCTCTTTCGGGCTCGGTGATGATGAGCGAATTGATGGAGTTGAGGCTGTTGAACAAAAAATGCGGGTTAATCTGCGATTTCAGCAGGTTCAGTTCCGATTCCTGCAGTGTTTGTTTGAGCAAAGTTTGCTCTATTATTTTTTGCTGATAGTTTTTGTAATAATTTATCAGATAATAAACCATCACAATTACGGAGTAAAGCAAAATCCCGTAAACAAAGCGCCAGGCAAGGGATTTCTCGAGGAAGTCGGTGTAAAATTCGTTGGCGCTAAAAAGATTTGTCAGGATAAAATAGCCACCAAACAGCCACATCAAAATAATGATTCCTCCGGTAACGAGGTGGTCAATCAGGATCAAATGGTACGATTCATCATCAAAAGCCAGGTATCTCACAATGTACCAGATGCCAATTCCAAAAGCGGCAAGCATGCCGGAATAAATAAACGCATCCGAAATCGAAATAATCAGATTGATGTCGAAGAAAAAGAAAAGAATCACAAAATGCAGCAAACCAACAAAAATCCACGAAAACACATAAACCAAAGAACTTTTGCGATAAGAAATGATCGGGTTAAGCATTTTTTATTGTTTTCTGTAAAATGAGTGATCTATTTAAAATAAACCGGTTAGCCGGTATTTGCTGCAAACCTTCCGGTGAAATCTTCTCCGGAAGGCTCGCAGAATCCTAACAATATTTAATAGCTTTTTATTTCGCCACCGCCAAAAACAACCAGCCCTTTTATAACGATTTGTTTGTTAAAATTGGTGCCTTCAGCTTTTTGATGGTAGCGTTTATCCGAAAAACCGCCAAAAACCGCAATCACGTCAATTCGTACGTCCCAATCCGGAGGAACGATGATTGTACTCCCGCCAAACATATAAAACACTTCAATCTGGTTGCGGCCATTGGAGAGTTCAGCCCTGGTGAGGTTTATTTCGGAGCCTCCAAAGATGCTGGTAATTTTCCCGCCTCTAAAATTTTTGCTGGTAATTTGTTTTTCTGAACCACTAAAAATGCTCACTTCGTCAATGGTGTCGGCATCGTTTACTACCGTTGATTTATTGTCAAAAAATTCATCGGCTTTACCCTCATCAACTGGAGGATTTTTCCCAAAGTCGAAATAATTTTTCTTACCGCGTGTATGATTTAAAAGAATCGAAACCCCAACAATGATGAGTATTGTAGGCCAGATTACGTTCCAGACATGAAATTGCAGATCGTAAAATTTATCATAAAGAAACAGTCCGCCGATAAATATCAGGATTACACCGCCGGTTTTGTGTTGTGAGGAGGTGAGGTTGTAAATACCGATAACAATGAGCAGCATTTGCCATGAAATGAAGATGCGGCTCAGGTCGTAAGGCATTACATGAATGCTTTCGAGCAAAAGTAATACGCCTGCGCCTATGATGATCAACGCGAGGAGTAATGTCCGTGATTGATTTTGTGTTGCCATGATTTTCAGTTTTTTTGAATGAAACAATTTTTGAATAAAATCTATGAAGCAAAAGTAACTTCAATGGTGGGCTGTTTTCAACCAAAAATCGGTGAGTGGCGGCAGGGAGTCGGTGAGTGGCGGAAAGGATGGATTGCTTTAGAAAGAACAGGCAAAACCATGGACTTTTGCTGGTTTTCTTTACGTTCATAAAAATACCTTCGGGAGCTTTTAAGAAATCAACTGTGCTGCCCAAAGGTATTGCGTAAACAAAAAAATGGGAAAACTGACAAGTAGGGTTGAGGCACCTTAATTCGAATACTCAATCGTTCTCACTACCATCCTCATGGGAAGATCATGTTCATATTCAATTTTTTGAATCCAGTTGCCATATTTGTCAGTTTTATAAACAAATGTATTATGCTCATAATGAAAATGATAATAGGCTAAATGTGAATCGTTGATATTTTCTTCGATTACATTTCCGGAAGAATCAAACTTAGAAGATGTTATGATTGTCTTTCCAAAAGGCGAACGATAAAAGCATTCGATTTTGTTTCCTTTGTTGTCCCAACGGAATTTGTATGATGTTCCATCAGAGAAATTGTATTCCAATGGATTTCCCTTTTCATCTCTTTTTATCAAAATTTTATAGATTTCGGCGCCCATGAGGTCGTAAATAATTTCTTCGGCTGGTAATCCACTCGAATCATTAACGTAGGTCAACACACACATTTCGCCCCAGCTATATTTTGCAGATTCAATAATAAAGGCCTTCATTGCAATTGTTATTTCTGGTTCAAACCGGACAAAAATAGATTCTACCGCATTATTCGGAGTGTTGTTTTTACCCTTGAATGT
>CAIYZW010000831.1 GCA_903930725.1 uncultured Bacteroidota bacterium | reverse complement strand
TGAAAAAGGAATGTAATCAAGGAATGAAAACTGGTATTATTTTGTTTAAAATAGTTAGAAAAGAGTTTCCGTCAATCCCAATAATCTTCCACTCTGCAAAATCAACAAACAATATTAAAAATGATAAGTTTACTTATACTATAATTAAACCTGAATTTCCTGATGTTATCGTTGAAAAACTTAATGAGCTAATTTCAATGTGTTCTGAGTAACTTATTCCTCCTATGAACCCGTTTTGTAATAGCTAGGATGCGGGATTAGTTTTGTGCCAAGAAATCATGGAGAAATACCAAAGAATTTTAAAAAAGCCCGAATTGGTTGAGCAGAGGCTAGATTGATTTGTCGAACCCCTCAAAGAAACCCTTCCACAGTCAATCCATGGAAGGGTTTTTTATAATGAAAACACAATATGCTTATGCCTTTTTTAAACCTTCACGATAGGCGCGGTTTGATTTGCCGCGTTTCATCGCTATTTTCATTTTTTCGGCGATTAAATACATGGCCGGAACAAAAATGAGGGTGAGGAAGGTTGCAAAGCTAAGACCGAAAATGATGGTCCAGGAGAGCGGCCCCCAAAACATTACGTTATCGACGCCAAAGTGGAGCTGCAAAGTATCCCTCTGTCCAATCCATATTGATTTAGCCAGGGAGCCAGGTTAGTTTTGTGCCTAAAAAAATCATGGAGAAACGAGAGAGCACTAAAAAGATGTACTATTTGATTGAGTATCTGCAACAAAGCAGCATTAACCAAAACCAAATTTGTGACAAAACGCCTTCAATTGTTAAAATAGTTGTTCTGGTTTGATTGAAAAGATAACTTTGCATGATTAAATAAGTTTTAATGAGCAGTTTTATGAAGACATTGGAATTAAAAATACCCGACAACATTGATTTTGACGACAGGGAAGCCAAAATGACGGTGGCAGCAAGAATGTACAAGAAAGGCAAGCTAACACTTGGGCAGGCTTCTAAATTGGCAGGACTGTCGAAGATAACATTCATGGAGCTTTTAAGCGACTATGATGTAGAAATCATTAATTATCCATCCAACGAACTCGACAACGATATCTTAAATGCAAAGAATTATAGTATCTGATACCAGTTGTTTAATTCTGTTGGATAAGATTGGGCAATTGGGATTGCTGAAATCAATTTTTGGTAAAATTACTGTAACAAAAGAGATTTCTGAGGAATTTAACAAGGATTTACCCGATTTCATTGAGGTACAATATCCTAAGGATAAAAATTATCAACGAATTCTCGAAAATTCATTAGACGCTGGTGAGGCAAGCGCAATAGCATTAGCCCTTGATTATGATGACTGCCTTTTAATTATTGATGAGACTAAAGGACGACGGGAAGCAAAATCGTTGGGATTAAAAGTTACGGGTACAATCGGTATTTTAATTGTTGCAAAAGAAAAAGGACTCATTCCTTCATTGAAAAAAGTTTTCGACAAAATCGGGAAAACTAATTTCAGAATCAATAAAGCACTGCTTGTCGAAGCCCTTAAAAAGAGTGGCGAATAACTTTCTACCGCTTCGATTGGATACAGGAAAATATATAAATGTCTCAAATGACATATTTTTGGCACTTGAGGTATTTTGGGATGGCATTTGCATCTAATAAGAATCAACCCCCACAAAAAAACCCTTCTGCAGTTTATCCACGGAAGGGTTTTTTCGATAGGTTTTAACCCTCAATTATGCCTTTTTCAAACTTTCACGATAAGCCCGGTTTGATTTACCGCGCTTCATCGCGATTTTCATTTTTTCGGCAATTAAATACATGGCCGGGACAAAGATGAGCGTGAGGAAGGTTGCAAAGCTAAGACCGAAAATAATGGTCCAGGAGAGCGGCCCCCAAAACATAACATTGTCGCCACCAAAGTGGAGCTGTGGGTTGAGTTCGGTAAACATGGTTACAAAATTGAGCGTCATGCCGATGGCAAGCGGAACAAGGCCAAGCATGGTTGCGGTAGCTGTGAGTACCACAGGTGTAATCCTGGTTTTACCAGCCAGGATAATAGCTTCGAGGGTTTTATGTCCACGTTCGCGCAAAACGTCGGTAAATTCGACTATCAAAATACCGTTTCGTACCACAATGCCGCCGAGTGCAACGATTCCAAGACCGGTCATTACAATTACGATAGGCATTTTAAAGATGATAACACCCAGCAAAACACCGATAATACTGAAAACAACTTCACTTAATATGATTATCGCTTTTGAAATCGAGTTAAACTGCGAGATGAGTACGAAGAAAATCAAGCCAATCGAAATAATCATGGCGGTAAGCAGGAACGTGGTTGATTCGGCCTGGTCTTCCTGTTCACCGGTGAAAGAAACGACAATTTCGGGGTTCGAAGGATAACGCTCGGTGAGTGTTTTGATGTTGGCCACCACT
>CAIYZW010000830.1 GCA_903930725.1 uncultured Bacteroidota bacterium | reverse complement strand
GGATATAAGTCAAAAACTGCTGCTTAGCTTGTAACCCATTGATTAAATGTTTTTAAACACATTATAACTTGCTAAATTCAAATTCCGAATCCTTGAATTTGCAAGCAATCCCGATGTGGGAAACTTTAGTTAATAATGGCAGAAAATATCTTTAACAATTCTCCTGCCTCGTTCATCAAACCAACTATTTCAAGGTCTGTATCAAATTCATTGGTTTCATGAATCAACCTGAGCCAATAGACAGATTCTTTCACTTCCTTCCTTGAAATCTTAACTCTCATTAAAAAATCTTTTGGGCTAAGTGCTTCGTTTGCCTCGATATAATTAGCTCCGTTTGAACCGGAAGATTTTACCAATTGTTTTGCATCTTCAATATTTGCAAGTGTTCGTGGTAAGTTCTTTATGAGTAGCCGAACTGCCTTGGCAAATTGAAATGTTCTCTCCTCTAAATCGTAAACATGCTTGTTTTCAAATTCTTGCATCTTTTTTAAAAAAGTTAATGTTTTAACCTTTTAAGATTTGTCCTTTGAGATTTGATGTTTGGGATTTGATTTTTGAGATTTGTCTTTTGAGATTTCCCTAAAAGTAGCCTTCCCGTTTCTTCTGCTCCATGCTTCCTTCCTGGTCGAAGTCAATTACGCGGGTGGTACGTTCGGATTTGGTGACGGTCATCATTTCTTCGACAATTTTTTCGATGGTGTCGGCTTCTGAGTCAATGGCTCCGGTTAGCGGGTAACAACCCAGGGTGCGGAACCTGACCATCCGCATCTTTGCTTTTGCAGCAACATCGGCTGGGGTGCGGTCGTCGTCAACCATGATGAGGTTACCGTTGACTTCGACGATTGGCCTTTCTTTGGCAAAATAAAGTGGGACAATCGGGATATTTTCGAGGCGGATATATTGCCAGATGTCGAGTTCGGTCCAGTTTGAAAGCGGGAAAACCCTGATGGATTCGCCTTTGTGGATGCGGGCATTGTAGATATTCCATAACTCAGGCCGCTGATTTTTTGGGTCCCACTGGTGGAAACGGTCGCGGAAGGAGAAAATCCTTTCCTTGGCTCTCGATTTTTCTTCATCACGGCGTGCACCACCAAAGGCTGCATCAAATTTATATTTGCTCAGGCCTTCGAGCAATGCCTGGGTTTTCATGATGTCGGTATGAACCTTGCTACCGTGGGTAAACGGCCCAACTCCCGATTCAAACCCTTCTTTATTATAATGGACAATCAAATCCCAGCCCTTTTCACGGGCATATTTATCTCGAAATTCGATCATCTCACCAAATTTCCACTTCGAATCGATGTGCATTAACGGAAAAGGCACCTTTCCGGGATAAAAAGCCTTTTCGGCAAGACGAACCATCACTGATGAATCTTTCCCGATGGAATAAAGCATCACGGGATTTTCAAATTCAGAAGCCACCTCACGGATGATGTGGATGGCTTCGGCTTCTAATTCCTGGAGATTTGTTAAACTGTAGCCTGTCATAATGAATAGGTTATTTTTGGTAAAACCACTGCCAAAAGTTTCTCGAGGCTTTCGGCAATGCTTAATTCGACGGTATCTATTATAATATCTGGATTTTCAGGTGGCTCAAAGGGAGCATCAATACCCGTAAAATTTTTGATTTTTCCGGCTCGGGCTTTTTTGTACAAACCTTTAACATCGCGTTGTTCGCACACTTCGAGCGATGCATCAACAAAAACCTCGATGAAATTTTCGCGACCAATAATATGCATAGCCAACTGACGAATATCATTTGTTGGGCTGATAAAACTGTTAAGCGCAATCACGCCGCTGTTTACAAGTAGCTTTGAAACTTCAGCAATCCGCCGGATGTTTTCGGTCCTGTCTTCATCGCTGAAGCCAAGATTATTATTGATGCCGGTGCGAATATTGTCACCATCCAGAATTTGGGTAAGGAATCCTTTATTATGAAGGATAACTTCAAGTTCTTTGGCCAGTGTTGTCTTGCCTGCGCCGGAGAGCCCCGAAAACCAGATGACTTTTGAGTGCTGATGAAGCAGCTTTTCTTTATCCTGCCGGGTAAGAATCTGGTCGAAGACCGGGTGGATGTTGGTAGGTGAAGTCATGGAAGATTGGAATGTTGGAATATTGGAGTGTTGGAATGTTGGAATGTTGGAATATTGGAGTGCTGGAATGTTGGCGTGCTGGAATATTGGAATGTTGGAATGATGGAACCTG
>CAIYZW010000829.1 GCA_903930725.1 uncultured Bacteroidota bacterium | reverse complement strand
TATTTCGACCAAAAACAATGTTTAAAAACCTCCAATCAAATTTGTTTCATCCAAAAACAATGTTGAAAATGCTCCAATCAAATTATTTCGATCAAAAACAATGTTGAAAAACCTCCATTCAAATTTGTTTCATCCAAAAACAATGTTGAAAATGCTCCAATCAAATTATTTCATCCAAAAACAATGTTGAAAAACCACCAAACAAATTTATTTCGACCATTTTCAATGTTGAAAAACCTCCAGCTAAGCGGAAATTATAGTGCCCGCTTTGAGCATTGTGAATTTGTAATTCAACCCAATACATTATGTTTCGTCGGTTAAGTATTATTTGGACAATTGCAAATTGTCCAATGTTTCGGGCGGCATTACAATTGCCGCTCAGCGCAAGCAATCATCCCATTCCTTCAAATAAACTATTTTTGCAGCCATGCACCAATTTGCAAATCGCCTCTTGTGGTGTTGCGCTTTGTGAATGTGCGATTTATTGGGATTATAAAATGCGGCAGAATAAAATAACCTTTACAGATAAAGATATGGTTCATTCCTAAGTGTTCGTTACAACTACATTTGGGATGAACATGAAAAGGTATGCCTTTGAGGTGATTGTTATGTTGTCGCTTTTATTAGTTCCGAAAGGAAGTTTTGCCCAGGTAACCAGAGATACCGGCGAAATTTTTATCGAAATTTCTAATATCATTACCTCAATGCCGGGCAACAGCGGTAACAATTATTCCGCACCATCTTTAGCCGAACTTACAACCTGGGGACATGCATTAAGTTTTATTTTAGACGGAAATTATGTGCAGGCCGATGATTCACTGGCAAAAATCGGATATGATGTTGTTCAGTTTCTGGATACTTCGGGAGCTATAAATACAACTTATTTTATGATCAAAAGCAATGGCAGCAACTATTGGGGAACCTACGTTTACAATCCCAATTACTGCCGGGCTTTGGTAATCCAGTCGCCACATGCCAAAAACGAAATTAACACCGGAAAACAGGGAATACATGTTTTCGAAAAAACACAGGCGTTGTTCTTCGGCATGTGTGGAACCAGCAGATGCAATAATTCGGCCTATTCGGCTTGCAGTGGTGGAACCATGGTATGTTCGGATATTCCGGAAAATTACAGGATTTCAGATCCTGCACACAACATATCCACGATCTTTCAGAGCACAACAGATACGTTGTTCAACCGGTTTCCAACCAGCACTTTTATTCAATTACACGGCTTTACAAAGTTGGCAACCGATCCTTATGCCATCATCAGTAATGGAACACAGCTAACTCCCGAACCGGATTACATTGTTCCTTTGGTTGCCAATTTGTTTAGCGAAGACAACACGCTTACCTTTAAAATTGCCCATGTTGATCTGGATTGGGGTAGGTTACGGGCTTTCGATAATACGCAGGGCAGGCTAATTAATACCAGTCCGGATGCGTGCGGTTCAAATGCAATAAATACTAACGGCAGGTTCATTCATATCGAGCAGGAAAGAACAAAACTCAGGGAAAATCTGGCGGCATGGGATAAAATGGCCAACGCGCTCGTCAATACTTTTACCAGCTACCCAATTGTTTGGGAAGGTACAACAAATTCAGACTGGAATACAGCCTCCAACTGGAGAAATGGAAGTGTTCCGGCTGCTAATGATAATGTTTCGGTTGCCAGGGGTAGAAATGTTTTGGTTATCAACGAATCTTCCGAAGCACCGGCAGCATGTATGCATCTGGAAATCCAAAGCGGAGCTACGGTAACGATAAATGCAGGAATGGCATTGACGGTTTATGGTGACTTAAATAATTCAGGAAACCTTACATTGCTGTCAACACCGCTTGCTTCGGCATCTTTAATTGTTTATGGAACTGTTAAAGGCAGTGCAAATGTTGATCGCTACATTACCGGTTATAATGATGAACTTCATGGCTGGCATTTGTTATCTTCTCCGGTGGCTTCACAGGAAATAAGTACCTTTCATACGCCAGGTTCGGGAAATGATTTTTTAAAATGGGATGAAGCCAACAATAAATGGGTAAACCGGACAGCTTCTGATAGTGGAATTAACCCTGATTTTGAAACTGATTTTATTCCCGGCACCGGTTACATGATTGCAAATATCGGAAGCAGCACGCAAACCTTTTCGGGAGTTCCGGATAATTCGGATATCAGTTTTTCGGGACTTAGTTTTACGGGAGCTTCATCACATTCAGGCTGGCATTTGCTGGGTAATCCTTTTCCCAGCGCTTTAATCTGGAACAAAACAGCATGGAATTTATCCAATGTTGATGCAACCGCCAAAATATGGCAGGAAAGCAGCGCCAGTTACATAGATGTTGAGCCGGCCACCGGGATAATTCCTGCTATGCAGGGATTTTTTGTACATGTTAACCAACAATCTGGTTCGTTAACGATTGATGCCAGCGACCGTTCGCACAACCCACAAAACTGGTATAAAAATAGCGAAGCAAATGAATTGAAATTAACGGTTTACGACACCGAAGGCGGTACTTCACAAGAAAGCATCATTAAAGTAGTCGAAGGATCAACGGCTGGTTTTGATGATGCATTTGATTCCAGGTTTCTGGCTGGTCATGCCCCGAAGTTTTATTCTAAGGTTCCGGAGGGATTTCTTTCGACAAACGCTTTGCCGGAACTTACACCGGAAACAGCAATTCCGTTATCGTTTATAAAAAATGCTTCTTCTTCGTTTTACATCTCCGCCGATGGTATCAACACGCTTATGCCACCAAAGGCTGTTTATTTAACAGATATCAAAACTAAGCAAACACAATTGCTTAACGATTATCCGGTGTATTGGTTTACTGCTCAGGAAGGCGATATTTCCGAAAGATTTGTTGTTCACTTTAAGGCTTCCAATAATGAATTTACACACCAGGTAAATATTTTTGAATCAAATAATGGCATCGAAATACGAAGCAGCAAGCCGATTACAGGAACCGTAAATATTTTTGATATTTCGGGACGGTTAATCAAGAGCCAACACATCGAAAATTCGATCAGTGTGTCGGTTGATTTAGCCGGTTTCAGAGGTTTTGCAGTAGTTTCGGTAATTACTTCAGATGATATTTTTATTAAAAAAGTAGTTGTCTGGTAATTTATGCTTGCTACTATTTGGGTTCAGGAAAAACGCATTGATTCATGGAATGCTTCTTTTTATTGAACATTTAAAATTCGATATTGGAAATTCTACATTCCCCAAAACGGTCATCAAATACCCAAAAATATTTCTATTTCAACCCAAGCCTATCAATCTTGTTGCCGATCATAATTTCCTTCATTTCCT
>CAIYZW010000828.1 GCA_903930725.1 uncultured Bacteroidota bacterium | reverse complement strand
CCCGGAAGTGAGTCACAAGCGGTTGGGTTGGTAATATGATACGTAGCAGCTACTGCATCATGCATAAGACCGAAACCTCGCAAACATGCGGGATCTACGGCTAATGATATAGACAGATAAGATCGAACCAGCGATGACCTTCAAAAGCAAGCTCAAGCCTTCTTTCTTTTTCGATGGCGAGGCGCATGGCATCCTGATTGGCAGCAGTGGTGTTTGCCAGATTTACGCGGGTTCTGATTTGGTTAACCAAAGCGGCAGCACCGTTTACATCACCAAGTTCGTTTAGTGCTTCAGCCTTTAGCAGCAAAATATCGGCAAGCCTGATAAAAATGTAGTTCTGAGGACTTGGGGAAGAAGCTATCCGGTATTTATTGATAAATGGATAGTAGGTCTGGTTAGTCCAGTGCGAATCGCTCCATTTTCCGGTCACAGTATCAAACAAGATTGATGATGCTTCTCTGATATTATCTCCTTCATCCCGGAATGCTTTTACAAGGTCGTTGGATGGAATATTAAACTTTTTCCAATCCAACCCTATAAACATGCTCACACCCCAGTTTCCACTTGAGCTCGTACCTTCGTAATTAATCTCAAAAATGGCCTCCGAAGAGTTTTCGTGGGCGTTATCCCAGAGTTCGTCATAATTTGGAAGTAGACTATAAGGCCCGCCAATTACCGCATCACAATATTGCGAAACTTTGTTCCAGTCGTGTGGTTCGATGGTAGCATAAACCTTGGCCAGCACAGCATTAACAGCACCTTTGGTAACATAGTTTTTATTTATTGCCGTTTCGGGAACATTTGGCAAAGCTGTTTCGAGGTCGAGGATTATTTGCGCATAAACCGAATCGGCAGGCGTGCGTGGTGGGAAAAGCAAAGGAAGAATTTCGAGATTGAATGAACTAACCGAGTTTAGCACCAATGGCACATCACCCCAAAGCTGCACAAGCTGGAAATACATGTAAGCTCTGATGTAAGCGGCTTCGGCTTTTATTTGCGCTTTTCGTGTGGCAGTGAGTAAAGTATCGGTAACTGCATCAACATTGTCAATTACGAGGTTGGCTTTTCCGATGGTCGAATAAAGATAAGCCCAGTCGCGGGTGACATTGAGATTGGTTGCGTCAATGTTGTAATCGTCAATCTGGAAGTTGGCAGGATTGTCGGCACCGGCGTAGGCGCCGTCGGCCTGAGCATCGCCGTTTACAAAATAATCCAGCTCGAAATATTCGTTACGGAAATCGCCGTAAACACCAGCTAATGCAGCTTCTGCTTCACTGGCCGATTTATACAAAACTGAGTCGGAACTTTGATTTTCGACAGCTATGCCATTGGAAGCAGGCTGCAGATCGAGAAAATCTTCACAAGAATATAGTGTTGCGAAGAGAAGTACTGATAGTAGTATATTAAGTATCTTTTTCATAATTGTAATTATTAAAATTCAACATTTAAACCAACAATGAATGTCCTTGCCTGTGGGTAGGTTCCATAATCAATTCCAAGCTCGGTAGCACTGCTGCCAAAGGCATTAACTTCGGGATCGAAACCGCTGTAGTTCGTAAAAGTAAGCAGATTCTGGCCGGTACAATAAACCGAGAGTTTATTGATTGCCTTAAATTTCGCACTTTTTTCGATAAGTCTGTACGAAAGTGTCAGTGCTTTAAGCCTTACGTAGGATCCATCCTCAACAAAACGTGTCGAATTACGGACGTTATCCATGTTTCCGGCTTTCGGAATATCGGTAATCTGGCCAATGGTTGTCCACCGGTTTTCGACGACCTTACTCTGGTTTTTGCTATCGAACATTCCTTCGAGGTCAATGCGGGTGGCATTGTAAATATCGTTACCATAGCTTCCCTGGAAGAAAATATTCAGATCCCATTTTTTATAAGATAAAGTGTTTGTAAAACCAAAGGTAAAATCGGGCTGGGCATCACCGATGATGGTGCGGTCGCTGCTGTTGATGGTTCCATTGTTATCAATATCTTTAAAAATCAAATTGCCGGTTTGCGGGTCAACACCTTCGGAAACATATCCGAAGAATGAACCCAGCGGTAAGCCCGGCTTAACAATGGCTACGTCGGAGTTGTTGCTGTAAACTCGTCCAAAGTAATACACCGGCGTATATTCCAGTGCGGTAACTTTGTTGCGGTTAAACGACATGTTAAGATTTGCGTTCCATTTAATTTCCTTTTCAACAATAACGGCACCCAAATCAAATTCGATCCCTTTGTTTTCGATGTCGCCGGCATTGGTCTGGATGGTTGTGATGGGTAATGTACTTGGAAGCTGAACATTGAGTAAAACATCGCTGGTTTTTTTAATGTAAGCATCCACGGTAAGTGTTAAGCGGGCATTAAACATCGTGAGGTCGAAACCAATATTTGACTGTGCGGTTGTTTCCCATCTTAAGTCAGGATTGCCGTACGTATATTGGTAAGAAGCCGGCCCAGACAGTGGGTTTGTAGGCGTAACGCGCGAATATCCAATCAGGCCGTAACGGGCATAATTTGGAATACCTTCCTGGTTTCCGTTTTTACCCCAGCCGCCACGGATTTTTAAATCGTCAATTTTGGTGAGGCCTTTCATAAATTCTTCTGATGAAATACGCCAGCCAGCCGAGAACGAAGGCATTGTTCCCCATGGATGGGCCAATTTTGAAGAACCGTCGCGGCGTAAACTTACGGTGAGGTAATATTTGCCCGAATAATCGTAGGTTGCTCTTCCAAAAAACGATTCGAGTGCCCATTCATCTCGAGAGGTATTTCCCGAAATAGTATTGGCTGCATTTATGGTTTGTACCGAAACATCAGCGGGGAAATCGTTGCCATCAATGTAGGTGTTGTTGCCCTGATATTGTTGCATACTGTTACCCAAAAGTGCCGTAACATTATGTTTATCAAACGATTTTGAATAGTTTAATGTATTTTCCCAGAGCCAGGTAAAACCAACCCATTTGTTTGAACGCCCGATTCCGTTATTTACCCTTCCGTAGTTTGTTTGAAAAGGATTTAGATAATAATCCCACTGGCTGTTATTGGCATCTGCGCCAAGTTTGGTGTTGAACGAAAGTTCTTTCATCAGTTTTACTTCGGCATTGATGTTTCCCGACATACGGTTTTCGATGGTTTGCTGATCAGCGCCGTCCATGTAAGCTATTGGATTTTCCCATGAAGGTTGAAATGGATTGGGATCGTACCAGGTTTTGTTGGTCAGCGTAAATCCGGGTTGATTTTGTCCCTGCCAGGTATTCAAAAACGGTGGAGTGTTGAGCGCACTCATAATCACACCACCTCTGCCCGAACTTGCATTATCAGGCGAATCTTTGGTTTTAATTTTTAAAACATTAAAACTTGTCCCGATTTTGAGCCAGGGTTTCAATTCGTTATCAAGATTAACCCTCACCGAATAGCGGTCGAATGTAGCAGGTTTAACAATGCCATCCTCGCTCAGATAGCCTGCCGAAACAAAATATCTGGATTTTTCGGTGCCTCCCGAAAACGAAAACTGGTAAGACTGGGTTTGGCCGGTGCCAAAGGTCTCATTGCTCCAGTTATTAAAATCGGTGCGGGTTGGATCAACGGCAAGCCCGATTTCGAGCATCAGGTCGCGGTAGCGGCGAGTATTAAGTACATCAATGGTTTTACGAAGGTTAGAAACACCAAAATAACTATTGAAACTTACAACTGGTGTATCTTCCTTACCACGTTTGGTGGTAATGAGCACAACGCCATTGGCAGCACGAGCACCGTAAATTGCAGCCGATGAAGCGTCTTTTAAAACACTCATAGTGGCAATATCTGTTGGGTTTAGTCCTTTGATATCGGTTGTTGGAACGCCGTCAACCACATAAAGTGGCTCATTGCCGGCTAAAACGGATGTTGATCCACGAACGCGGACCGACATGCCAACACCGGGTTTCCCGGAAGGTTGTACAACCTGGACGCCGGCGGCTTTCCCCTGTAATGCCTGGGCTGCCGAAGTTATTGGGCGGTCCTTGATATCGGCTTCACCAACCACCGAAACAGCGGTTGTTAAATCCTTTTTCTTTTGCGTGCCATATCCAATAACTACCACCTCATTAAGGTTCTGCGCAGTTTCCAGTAAAACAACGTTAATGGTGTTTTGACTGCCAATCGCGATTTCCTGAGATGCAAATCCGATAAAACTAAATTTTAAGGTGCCCTCTTTAACAGTTATTTTATAGGAACCATCAATATCAGTGGTGGTTCCGGTTAATGTTCCTAAAATCTGGACTGTAACCCCGGGAATTCCTTCTCCTTTGGAGTCTGTCACTTTACCTGAAATTGCCCTGTCTTGTCCAAAAACAGCTATCGAAAGTGCAGCGAAAAAAAACAAAATAAATAGTTTCTTCATAATCAAAATATTTAAAATTTAATTTAAAAAATACCAGATGGATGGCGGATTTTCGCTCACATCTGAACTTTTAACCCCAACTAAATCAATTGCCCGGAAGCGGTGGTTCGTCATCAGGATTGTCATAATGAACGAGCACATATCTCCAATATCCACTTGGATTTGGATCACCTACTTCAAACTTATAGTTTGCCTGAACAATCAAGGTATCAGTTGTTCCTTCAGTTAATTTTATGACATCATAAGTAACCGAATCCTGAACCATCGGATCTAATTTTGGGACTTCGATATCAGTGGCAGATTTGAAGAAACCAATATAGGCACCTTTTCCTATTGCCTTTATTTTCGGATTAATTCCGTTGACCAGTTCAAACCGATGCGTGCCGCTTCCCCAGGCACCACAATCTTCACCTTTGCTGTTTACCATATCATCGGTACTTCCGCAAACGTTGGCACCCGGAAAAATACCACCTTCTCTCCAAAAGTCACCCTTAGAATCAAATTGCATGGTTCCATCTCTGAAAAATGTCCATTCATCGTTCATCATACAGGGGCGGCCTGCGAGTTCGTTGTTATTCAAGCCAACTGCCCACCAGATCATCGAATGATCAATCGGCCCGACTTCCAGGGGATAATCGCCTGTACTTACATCACGGAGTAATTTCCAGTTTTTCGAAACTTCGCCTACCAGTTTGGTAAGCTCAGCATTTGGGTCGCTGATGGTAATATTTTGCGTGTAAGCATCATAAGTTCCATCAGAAGCAGTTGCTGTTAAAGTAACCGTGTAAACGCCAAGGGTAGCATAAACGTGACTTGGCGCAGACTCGGATGAGTTTTCTGAGTTGTCGCCAAAATTCCACGAAAGCGTTTCAAAATAATTTGAATAGCTTTTAAAATTTGCCTTCATAAAATCAGCAGAATCAATCGAGAAGGTGTAACTCGAAATGACTTCAGTGTCTGCATCCTCCTTTTTGCACGACATAATTTGGGCAATCATTAAAAGGAAAATGATCGCCACGCTTAACTTAAAAGTGTGTCTCATAGTAAAATGATTTTGTTTAATGAATAAAAATACGATTTGGCTTTGTTTTGATTTGTTTATGCATATTAGTCATCTTCAATAACTTGCTATTGATTAATTAAAAGCATATGTTTTTGTTTTCAAAAAAAAATCCTGTTCTCTCCTTTAATTTTGAGGTACAAAATTAATAAAAGTGAATAGGATTTGCATGATAAAAATCAGAAATTAATTATTCGGTACTCTTACACCGAAATATTAAACCTGCTGTTTTTATTTTCCGATAAGTTTCTTTGCTGTCTGGATGATGTTTTGAGAGGTAAATCCAAACTTTTCCATCAAAATATTTATTGGTGCTGATGCTCCGTAAGAATTCATACCGATAATTTTACCATTCAGGCCAACGTATCTTTCCCAGCCAAAAACTGAGCCGGCCTCAACTGCAATGCGGGCTTTAACCGATTTTGGAAAAACTGATCCGATGTACGCGGCAGGCTGGCGCTCAAAAAGACTCCAGCAGGGCATACTTACCACCCTCGTTTGAATTCCGTCCTTCATTAAAACTTCATAAGCATCAATGCAAAGCTGAACTTCGGAGCCAGTTGCCATCAGGATTACTTCGGGTTTGCCTTGGCAATCGGCCAGAATGTAGGCTCCTTTTAATGCATTATTTGCTGGCGCATATTTTATCCGGTCGAAAACCGGTAAATCCTGACGGCTTAACAGCGTAATTGCGGGGCGGTCTTTTAAATTCAGGATGTGATTCCAGAGTAGCGAAACTTCATTTGCATCGGCTGGCCGGATTACGTCAACATTTGGGATGGCGCGTAAAGCCGCGATTTGCTCGATAGGTTGGTGCGTTGGTCCATCTTCGCCAACACCAATGCTATCGTGGGTAAAAATGTAATGAACAGGAAGCCCCATCATGGCCGACATGCGGATGGAAGGCCGCAGATAATCGGAAAAGACCATAAAAGTTGAGGCATAAGTTTTAAGTCCGCTCAGCGCAATTCCATTGGCAATGGCGCCCATGGCGTGTTCGCGGATGCCGTAATGAATGTTTCTGCCCGAAAAATCACCATTTTTTATACTTCCAGAATTCTTG
>CAIYZW010000827.1 GCA_903930725.1 uncultured Bacteroidota bacterium | reverse complement strand
GTTATCACCGAAGCTGGCTGGGCCTCGGTTTCATCTGAATTTGGCCTGCGTGCAAGTGAAGAAAAACAGTTGCAGTATTTCGACGAATTTATGGCCTGGACTGCAAAAATGAACATTACAACCTTCTGGTTTGAAGCCTTTGATGAAGACTGGAAAGGCAACCCAGACGATATGATGGGCGCCGAAAAACACTGGGGACTTTTTACAGTTGACAGAAAACCTAAAAAAGTTGTCCAACAGTATGTTGAGGAAAAACATGAAGCAAAAGGTTTATAAATCAAAATAACAATTTGTTTGAACTAAATAAATAACATTCATCTCACTAAGTAATAAGAAAAAAAATGGCACACTACAAAACAGCTAAGGAAGATAGAGTCCCTTTCGGAGAAAAAATAGCTTTTGGATCAGGACATTTGGCAAACCAGTTATTCCCGGCTGCTTTGGGTGTTTTTATGATTATTCTGGTTCTGGCTTTAAAGATGAATCCTTTTTTGGCTGGTTTGCTTGCAGCATTGCCGCGGCTGCTGGATGCTATTATTGATCCTATTATGGGCTATATCTCCGACAATACGAGGTCGAAATGGGGACGTAGAAAACCCTACATCTTTTTGGGAAGTATCATTACCGGGGTCACTTTTATGGTGATGTGGCAGCTCTATCCTGAGAATTCACAGACCTATAACTTCATCTATTTTTTATCTCTGTCAATGATATTTTATATTGGATACACCATTTTTGCTGCCCCTCTGATCGGTTTGGGATATGAGATGACTCCTGATTATAACGAGCGAACCAGGTTAATGGCTGTTTCGCAATGGATGGGGCAAATTGCCTGGATGATCGCACCCTGGTTTTGGGTAATCATCTACGATCAGTCAATATACCCTTCGGCGCCTGAAGGTGCAAGAAGCCTTTCCATCTGGGTTGGTGGATTATGTATGGTTTTAGGGATCATGCCTGCGCTTTTTACCAAAGAACTTGTTCTTCCCGAACTCATTGGGAAATCTAAGCTTTCGATGAAAGAACTTGGCGCCAACGCAAAGGAATTTTTCTTAGCCATAAAGCAAACCATCACGAATAAGCCCTTTCTTAAATTATGCGGAGCAACATTTTTAATTTTTAACGGCTTCCAAACCATCGCCCAATTTGCTTTCTTTATTATTATTTTTTACCTCTTCAACGGCGACACCACTGCTGCCGGACATTGGCCTGCCTGGTTCGGAACAGTAAGCGCCCTGGCTACAGCTTTTCTTGTAATTCCTATTATCACTTATATGTCATCAAAAATTGGCAAGAAAAATGCGTTTATCGTTGCCACCCTTATCTCGATGGTAGGTTACGCTTTAAAATGGTGGGGTTTCGATCCTTCAAACCCATTTATGATGTTTCTGCCCATACCGCTGATGTCGTTTGGAATCGGAGGTTTGTTCACATTGATGATGTCGATGACAGCCGATGTTTGCGATTTGGATGAGCTTAATAATGGAACGCGCCGTGAAGGTACTTTTGGCGCTGTTTACTGGTGGATGGTTAAACTGGGAACAGCAGTGGCGCTGCTCACCAGTGGCGCTGTTTTAGACCTGGTAGGGTTTGACGCAGATGCAACCGTGCAGGCAGCAGATACAATCACTAATCTGAGAATAGCCGACATTTTGATACCTATTTTTACAGGCTTGTTAGCCATTATCATTATCTGGAAATATGATATTACCGAGCTAAAGGCTTACGAAATCCGACAGGCACTTACAGCACGTCGCGGTAATGTAACACATGAAGGTTAGTTCGCCGATGGAGCTTTTACGGGTAATACATAATTTAATTTATCCTCAAATGATAAAACAAATAGCAGTTTTTCTTTTAGCCATAATTTTCGTTGCAAATACAAACAAGGCAAACGCTGATGTTGTAAGGGTTTCGGGCAGGCAGATATTTGTAAACGACACGCTTTACACTGTAAAAGGAGTTTGCTATAATCCTGTTCCCAAAGGAACCGAACGCAGAAGTTTCATCAATCTCACCGAAGATTTGGAATTGATGAAAGATGCAGGGATAAATACCATCAGGGTTTATTCGCCCATAACAGAGGTTGCAGTGCTCGATCAGATAGATGCAGCCGGACTCAAGGTTATTATTGGCTTTGGTTACAATCAGGGCGGGCATTATGATATCCTTTCGGGGACGTGTGCCGATTATGTAAACACCTACAAAAGCCACGATGCCATACTTTTCTGGGAGTTGGGCAATGAGTACAACTATCACCCCGAATGGTTCGGAGGTAATATCGAAACCTGGTATAAAGCCTTAAACAATGCTACCGATGCCATTCACCGGCTCGATCCTTCTCATCCGGTTTCGACAGCTCATGGCGAATTGCCCGATTCGAAGGCTTTATCCTTATGCCCGAACATTGATGTCTGGGGAAT
>CAIYZW010000826.1 GCA_903930725.1 uncultured Bacteroidota bacterium | reverse complement strand
TATCCCCTCCAAATGTATCTGCTGGAGTGAAGGTTGTTGAATTCTTAGGAATTTGATTTTCACCCTGATTTCCTGCCGGGTATTTGTTAAATGCAAATAATTGTCCGGTTAAAAGGAATTGTAAAACCAGGATAAAAACCACGGTTTTGAAGTTTAATGAGTTAAATTGAGATTTCATAATTTTTCCTTTTTTTGGTTTGGTCAAAATACATTAAGCATTTGCGTACAATGTAAAAGGTATTAATAACTTTTTTCGATATTGAAAATTATTGATTATATGACCCTTGTTCTATCAGTCTTTGGCCTGTTCTTCGTCCAAAGTTGGCGGAATGTCAGATTTGGACATTTTCGACCAGAGATCCACTCATTTTAAAGTTTAATACAAAGATAGGTAAATCTATAATCTATTGAAACATGTAAATCTGAAACAGAATTATAAAAATTCCAAATTTTTGGGCTACCTCCGATAAAACAGCTCTGATTTAGTTTGACTCAGAGGTATTGGCTTTTTGCCCGTCAACAACCCTGCCCTTCTCAAAAATATAAATTCCAGCCAATAAAGCTATCGAAACAATCGTACTCAGAACCAAGGCTCCCCAATTGTCGGTGGAACCAAACTCCTCAGCTTCGATGGCAATAGAGCCGGTGTTAAACATGTAATAAACAACAACTGCCGATGCATTGTTTATAAAATGTGCGATTATTGGTAGCCATAAGTTTCCCGACCATACAAACAAATATCCGAACAGCATGCCGAGCATAAAACGCGGCAAAAAACCATAAAACTGAAGATGAAAGGCGCTAAAAAGCAAAGCCGAAACAATTACCGCAAGATGCACATTTTTAAACCAACTCCTGAATAGATTAATGAGCACCGACCTAAAAAGCAATTCTTCACCAACTGAAGCCAAAACACCAACAATTAAAATATTCGAAAGAAGTCCCCACAGGCTGTCGGTTTTAAGAAAAGCCCGGGTAAGATTTTCTGCGGCTTCTTCGCTTTCCTTCATCCACCTTTCAACGACTCCCAGGAATTCGGGCAGGCTCATGTTTTGGTTAACATTTGCAAGCCAATGTGTAAAAGGCAAAAAGGTAAAAACCAAAATCCCTGTCATCATCACCGATAGCAACAGCGGTTTTTTATCAAATTTCAGGAATTGTGATATTTTCCGGTTTTGGAGGTAGGCATAAAATAAAGCCGGAATAATAAAAATCCCGACTTGATTGACCACCTGCATAAATTTCATCATGTCAATCTGATTTGGATCGGCCATGCTTACGGCAACCGATAACTTTTCAAGTATGTCGGTTCCATAAAATGGAACCAAAACCAATATTCCGAGCAGCATTGTAAAAAGAGTCGAAATAAGAATAATCAGAAGTAATATCAGCAACCTGAAAAATGGTGTCTGGTTATTTAATAAAGGCTCTGGTGAAAACATATCAGGTTTTTAGTTTTTATTATTTCGGCAAAAGTAGGCAAATCCTTGTTTTTCAGTCAGGAATTTCGTAACTTGTGCCCATGGAAATAGGCTTTAAACTTTAAATTTTACAGTTATGAAAACATTAAAATCATTGATTGGCCTGTGCTTCCTGATAGCAATGGGCTTTTTGTGCCAGGCGCAAAATCCTGTTAAAGACAAAAGTAAATTAACATCCGAACCACTCGAAAGATCCGGTTTTGTGCCAACCAACGAAAATGCGCAGTCGGGTGGATTGGCTGACGCAATGCAACTAAAAGGAACTTCTGGCAGCCCTTATCTTTTTGATGAGTGGAACCAGGGCACGATTACCATGAAAGACAAAAATGTGATTTTGGGTAAGATGTTCCGCTATAATCTTTACACACAACAAATGCAATTTATTTCGGGTGAGGATACAATGGCAATTGCGAACCCGGAAGAAATCGAAAAAATTCAGTTTGGCGGCAAAACGTTCATTTTCACCAGTTACAAAGCTCAGGGTAAAGACGGTAAAGGTTATTTCGAATTAATCAGCGACGGCAATTGCCGCATTCTTAAAAGATGGGTGGTGCTTTATCACGTTGTTGATGATGAAAATCTGAACAGGAATGCTGCGTCGGGTGAAGAATCCAATTTTATGCGTGACTGTAACTGTTTTCTTCAGTTTGGTGATGCCCCTGCAGTTCAGGCAAGTCACAACAAAAAAGAGTTCTTAAACTGTTTTAATGAAGATCAAGACAGGGTGAGTAAGTTTATAAAACAAAACAGCATTAAAATGAAGAGCGAAAGCGACCTTAAAGCGGTGGTTGATTTTTACAATCTGACCCACAAATAAACATTGGTTACTTATATTTTTCGTTCTCTTTTTCCGAAGGGTAGTAAAATTTCCTGATTACCGGCGTTTCTACTTTAATGTGGTCGCCGGTTACAGGATGGTTCATCTCAATTTTCCAGGCCAGCAGCCGGATTTGCCTTTCGACACTTTTATCGGCACCATATTTCCAGTCGCCAACAATGGGGCAGCCTATTTCGGACATGTGTACCCTGATCTGGTTTTTACGCCCTGTTTCAAGATTTACTTCCAAAAGATGATATTTGCCAATAGTTTTCACAAATTTGTAATGTGTTATGGCATATTTCGAATCGGGAATTTCGTGGTTGTAGTAAAAAACTTTTTGTTTTGCGCCGTCTTTAAGCCACGAACGAATGGTTCCTTCCTCCTTTTCGGGTTTTTGCTGTGTCAGGCAGAGGTAGGTTTTCTGCACATTCGACCAGTGTTCTTTAAGTAAATCTTTCACTTCCTCGCTTAATGCAAAAATCACTAAACCACCAACTTCGCGGTCGAGGCGATGCACGATGAATAATCGTTGCCGGTATTTTTCGTCTTCGTTAAGTGCTGTTTCCAGCATTTTATGAAAAGTTGGCGATTTTGCCGTTGATTCGCCGCTGGTAAGAATTCCGGCGGGTTTATTGGCGATCAAAAAATCTTCATCTCTGAAAAGAATCTCGATTTTATGACCATAGATTTGCCAGATTTCCTTTTCGGGACGGACTTCCATCACAATGTTATCGCCCGGTTTAACGGGGTCTTTTGGTAATTTCAAAGGTTCGCCGTTACAGCTTATCTCGCTGTGCTGTATCATTTTGCGCAGACTTTGTTTGGACGATTGCGGATACATCGCCTGAAGCGCGTCAAACAACGTTTCGCCGGTTTTTACTGTAAATTTCATGGTTTTTTAAATCTGAGATAAGTTCCCAAAGGCAGGCTGACATTTCCTTTTGATTGAATAAATAATTCGCCAAAATCTTTTTCCACACCGGGATAACAACTTTCGGTGATGTTGCGGCCAATGAGCGCCGAAAACCCCATCGAATAAAGGCTCAAAACAAAAAAGCTGTGTTTTGGCTCAAGCAGTTTCGACGAAAGGTTTACAATTTCGTTCAGGCTGTCGGCAATGCGCCATCTTTCGCCTGCCGGACCACGGCCATAGGCTGGAGGGTCCATGATGATGCCGTGGTAGGTTTTGCCTCGTTTTACTTCGCGGGCCACAAATTTCAGGGCATCTTCAACTACCCAGTGAATATCGGCAAGATTGCTCAGTTGCATGTTTTCGCTGCCCCAGCGCACCACCTGTTTTACCGAATCGAGGTGTGTAACATCGCCGCCGGCAGCGCGTGCAGCCAGCGAAGCAACGCCGGTGTAGGCAAAAAGGTTTAAAACACGGGGTTTGAGTTCGATGATTTCTTTGGTCGAATTATAAATAAAATCCCAGTTTTGAGCCTGCTCCGGAAAAACGCCAATATGTCCGAATGATGTCAGCGACAGTTTTATTTTTAGCTGAAAATCAACATTTTGATAAGAAATCTGCCAGGTTTGGGGCATCTTTTTAATAAAAGTCCAGCCACCGTTTTCGTTTTCACCAAAACGGTTGGAACCTTTAATATCCCGCACAAAGCGGGCATGAGCCATTTTTTCCCATTCACCGGCGGTAAGTTTGCGGTTCCAGATGGCCTGTGGCTCAGGTCTGATGAGAATAAATTCGCCAAAACGCTCTAATTTTTCTGAGTCGCCGCAGTCAATCAATTCGTAATCTTTCCAGTTTTCGGAAGTAAGAAGTTTCATCATTCAATAAATTTCGGCTGCAAAAGTAACAAAATGAGGGCGATGGACAAGATTTGGTTTGTTTATTGTCCTCAAACTAAAGGGATTTTAGTAAGCTCAGAAATTTCCCATATTTTTGGCCATCTAAAATTTTCAAAAACATGTTCATCATCAAAGATCATATTACCAGCACGCAAAATCCGCGAATCAGGAATTTCCAGCATCTAATGAAAGCCCGTGAACGCCGGCATCAGGGGGTTTTTGTGTTGGAAGGAATTTTGGAAATCAGCAAGGCTACGATGGCAGGTTATCAGTTTAAGAGTGTCTTTTTTTGCCCTGATATTATTTCCGCTAAAGAAGTTGAGGAATTGCTTGAAGAAAATCATGAGGAAATCTTCTCGGTGAGCGGTGATATTTATGCAAAAATCGCTTATCGCGGAACCTCGGGTGGAATCGTGCTTTTATCCGAACCACGCGAGCATAAACTCGAAAATCTGAAATTAAGAGAACGCCCGCTTTTAATTGTTCTCGAGGCCGTTGAAAAGCCAGGCAACCTGGGTGCCATCCTGCGCACTGCCGATGCCGCCGCCGTTGATGCGGTGATCATCTGCGATCCGCAAACCGATATTTACAATCCAAATGTTGTAAGGTCGAGTATTGGATGTTTGTTTTCGGTGCCAGTGGCAGTGTCAAATTCCATCGAGGTAATCAACTGGCTCGAGATGAAGAAAATTTCGATTTAT
>CAIYZW010000825.1 GCA_903930725.1 uncultured Bacteroidota bacterium | reverse complement strand
GTGTTTGGAGGTTGCGGGGAAAAATTACCTGGTTTACCCGCGCTGTGTGGCATTTGTAATGATACCCAAATTTTTTTAGACGCTGTCAGGTGCTGTGCACGCTGACAGGTCAGAGCTTCCCAAAACCTGTCAGCGTCGTAAGACCTGACAGCGTTTTGGTCCCTTCCGGCTGGGTGGCATTACAAATGCCGCCCAGGAACCGTATTATAACACCGGATATGAATAAATTTCGTTGTCAACCATTTTTAAAGCGGAATTGCAGATTCCGCTTAGCCCGAGGGTTTACTTTAAACCCCGAAGGCTCGCAATAAAAAACCTGACAGGTTTCTAAAACCTGTCAGGTTTGGCCTTAAATTATTGTTTCACCACCCATTTGAAAACCACGTTACCCGGCTCATTATACCCGGGAAATTATTATGTTGGTTTAAACCCAAAAAAAAGAGGCCGCCCAAATCTTGGGGCAGCCTCTTTAACCAATAATTTATACCAACTTTTTATTTAACGAATTTTCTTGAGATATTCTGCCCATCAACCAGGATGATAGCAAAATAGATTCCACTTGGTAATGCTGAAACATCAACTCTTGTCGAAGCAGATGTTACCATTGTTTGTCCTGTGAGGTTAATAATCCTGACCTCAACTGGTGTAACTGCATTTAATTGGATATTTAAAATTTCGTTTACCGGATTTGGATAAAGGCTGATTTCAGATGCCTGTTTATCTGAGATTCCGGTAGCTGGGCCTGGGCTTACAACCACTTGTCCGTTGATAAGGTCAATTTCGTAATAGAATGAACTTGTGCACGAATTTGTTTGAACAGTAAGACTAACGGCATAGACGGCTTCTTCGGCATAAAGATGTGTTGGGTTTTGCTCGGTAGAAGTGTTTCCATCGCCAAAATCATACAACCATTCATTAATTGGACCTACGGATAAATCCTGGAAAAAAACCTGAAGTGGGTTGAGGGAGTCAATAACCGGTACAAACAAAGCCAGGCAATTCATTGATGGGTCGTTTACTAAAACTTCGAGTGTTTTGGCACTGGTACAGCCGTTTTCGGTTGTAATTCCAAGTGTTACATTGTAAAGGCCAAATCCTGCATAAAGATGGGTTGGGTCTTCTTCGTTTGAAGTTGTTCCATCACCAAAATCCCATGCAAATTCGGTAATATCACCGTAAGCATACGAGTTGTTCATGAATTTAATTTCGAGCGGGTCGCCGCTTTGGCAATTGTGATGCCACCAGAAATTAGCCTGGCAAGCCATAGATGAATCCTGGATTATAACAACTTCGCTGTAGGTATCGAAACAAGTCGAATCGGCACCATTGATTGTAAGTGTAACATTATATTCGCCGGCAGCAGCGTAGTTGTGCTCAGGATTTCTATTTCCTGAAGTTTCGCCATCGCCAAATTCCCAGAACCATGTTCCTGGCTGGAAATCAGATTTATCATGGAAATGAACTTCCATCGGGTTTTGCCATGAGATATTGTAATTAAAATCAGCTTCGCAGCCTTGCTGGCCGCCGCCACCTTCAACATGAATATTCCGGCTGAAAGTATCGGTGCAAGTCGAGTCGGCGCCATTGATGGTGAGGGTTACAGTGTATTCACCGGCAGCAGCATAGGTGTGGTCAGGATTTTTATCTCCGGAAGTTTCGCCATCACCAAATTCCCAATACCATGTTCCTGGCTGGAATTCTGATTTATCAATAAAATGAACCAAAAGGGCGGTATGCTGTGATTGGTGAGCGTCAAATTTGGCTTCGCAGCCGGTTTGGCCGCCGCCACCTTCAACATGAATATTCCGGCTGAAAGTATCAACGCAAGTCGAGTCGGCACCATTGATGGTGAGGGTTACAGTG
>CAIYZW010000824.1 GCA_903930725.1 uncultured Bacteroidota bacterium | reverse complement strand
ACCTCTGATGAAGCAAAGGTTGAACCGCAAATTTCAAAGCTTACATTACCGGTGGTTTTAAGTGCGTAACCACTCTGGTTATCAAAATTTCCGATGGTATTTACACCTTCCGATGGCCAGTATATCTGTGTAAGATTGCGCACGATTGTAAAATTATTTACCATCGGAGCAAAAAGGTTTTCAACTGCCGGATTAAACGGCACAATGTAGCTTGAAACACTGTTCCATCCTGTTGTGAACGAATAATACTGGCAATACATAACCTGCAGGCTTGTGAGTTTTGATAGGCCAAAATCGGCAAAATGTCCCTGGTTTGGCATTGTTGCATCATAAGTTGCACCGGCGGGATATTCATCGTAAGCGCTGCAATCCAACATTCTCCATCTGAAAGTTTCATTGGCAGCAAAACCATCTTTTTCGGGAGTAGTAGGATCATCGCCATAAGCGTTGATTACAGCACTTCCAAACTGGTTTACTTTTACGGCGCCACCACATGCTTCGATATTATTGTTGTCGGCATAAAAAACGCCAATCCAGTCGCCTACCTGCAAAGGTTGGCCAAAAATATTAGGATTAGCGCTTGCCGGAATATTGATGGTATGAACGAGTCCGGTTACTACGTAGGGCCAAGGTAAATCACAGGTAAGATTTGGATTGTGGACAATTGGCATGGAGAAACTAACATCAGAAAGACCGGTTGAGTAAACGGTTTGAACGCCATAAGTGTAACCTTCGGAAGGTTGCGGCCAATCGCCGTCGGTATATTCGTTGCCCGTTACAGGTTCGGTGTTTATTTTCTGCCATGAAGCCCAGTTATTGATGTCGGAATACGGGCCGCGGAAAATGTTGTAGCCCTGGCTGTATCTGCCACCATCGGTAGCAGCAGTAACAATATCAACAGTCATCTGGAAAGTATAGTCATAGTCAGGTAACAAGTCGGAAACCAGGTGTGGCATTTCACCAGGATACATAATATATCCAAAATTGATACCTGTTCCTGTAGGCCATGCATCAGTAGCAAGGTAGTCGGTGAGTTCGGTATTTGTACCGTCCCAGTAAACCATTGCATAAAAAGTGCCGCCATCGAAAGTAAGATTAGGAACATCAACTGTGGACCAACTGTTTGGGTAGGTGTAAAATGGGGCACTCGCATAGAATACTTCACCGGCAGCATTAACAAGGTCGAGCCTTACAGTGCCCGATGTCAATCCATATTTTTTCCAATACATCGAAACAGATTTTATCGTTCCGGGATCCATCTGGAAAACATTTCCAAGCCAGACTTCTTCACCAACTTCGGCCGTGTATCCATTATTTATCACATAGTCGTAAGTGAGAATATCATTTACGCCTTCATCTGGCGAATTCCAGCTTACTAAAACTGTACCCGGGTTAATCTGTTCGGTTTGGGTATAAAATGGGATCAGAAGAGATTCGTTCAGAGTTATTACTCCCAGGTCGAGATCGGATTGATAAACGTTAATATCAGCCGAATAGGTATCGAAACCATTATAAGTGATGGTAAGCGCGTAGGTTTTATCACCAAAAACGGCGGGGATGGCAAAAGTACCATCGGCGCCAACAGTTGTGGTGTAGTTTTGATAACCGTCAAAGGTTACCTGAGCGCCTTCGAGGAGGTGATTTGGGTCGTCGTTGCCAACCACAACTGCATTTACATTTACAACCGGAAGCAACGACATTGTAAAGCTGAGCGTGTTTGCCTCTCCTTCGTATAAAACGATGTTTTTCACATCATCCTGGTAGCCGAATTTAGTAGCTGCGATGACAGTTTCCCACGCCAGTAGGTTTGTCAGATGGTATGATCCGTTGGCAAGTGTCGTGGTTTCATTGTCGAAACCTACCACTTTTACCGTTGCACCTGCAATTGGAGCATTTGCTTCATCTTTTACAAATCCCGACAAAGGCACTGTTCCAACATTGGCAAAGTAAAAAGTTGTATTTGGCATTATATTACGAGGGTAAGGCTCGATCTGTGAAAGATTATTAAGATCAAGTTGTTGATCCCAACTGGTTGTGTAAGCCGAAATAGAGTCATCCTCCATCTCGGTAACGATCCAGTTGACCGAGGAGATCCATTCGTTAACCATAGGTTTGTAGAACATCACACAAAGGTTACCACCCTTGTAATCGTAAGGAACAGTGAGCGGAATATACAGTTGCTGGTTTAGTCCGATTGGAAGATCAATGGTTGTTACGGCGACCTTGGTAAGATCAGTTCCATTGATATAACCATTGGCGAGATTAGATTCTGTGGTTTCGCCGATGTAAATCTGAATCGGAACATCAAGGATAGCAGCTGTATTTGTGTTATCGAACTGATACGAAATCCCGGTAATGAAGCCGGAGGCATCGCGACGGTTGATAAGATCGGCAGTGTAAATTACTTCACTTAATGTGTGTGACTGACCAAGTGAAGTAGGTATATCGTAGGCCTGCGTATTACCATCACCAACAGTAACTGTGCTGGTTCCGGCTACCTGAACGTAAACCGGCCTTATGCCCGACATGTCGTTTGCTGGCTTTTGATCGCCGGGTAAAACCACGAGTGCGTAAATTTCGGCAGGGCCTATATGATCGAATGTACATGTAAGTGTATGTGTTTTAAACTGAAACGGGCTACAAGCCAGTCCAGGAACTGAGGCAAGCTCAATATCATTGCCATCAGCAACCTGCATAATTTTAACCGTGTAATCGCCAGCCTGCATGGCATTGTTGCCATTGTTTTTTACAACAACACTGTAATCAATGGGTTCGTCTTTCGATGGTGTCGGGAATGGATTGAATTCGGTAACCTTCATATCGTTATCGTAGTAAAAATATTCAATTCCAAAACCAATAACCTGATCAATGGTAACATCGGCACCCCATGACCAAACTACATCGCCAACATCAACAAAACCCAGATAGTTATTTCCGGCTGCTGCCGTTACATCTACTTCAAAATAGTTAAACTGGCTTGATCCAAGTGGGATGTACTCTAAATCAGACCAAATGCCGGTTTCGCTGTTTTTCCATACAATTTTAAGATTACCAGGCCACCACAGCGAAGTTGCTGCCCAAAATGTAAGTTTATCGCCAGGATGAATCACAAGTTGAGGCGTAACAAGCGTGTCTTCCATAAAGGTTTCGACATAACATCCGGCGGCGCCCGTTCCGGTGTAAGCGTTGGTACTTCCGCTCCATGCCCGGCCAGGCGTCCAGTCTTCGGGTGGAAAATAGCCGTCATCAAACATCTCAACAAACCAGCCATTCTGATAAACCAGGGTTTCGATGGTTTTAAAGTTATTTTCGGGATCAGTGCCTCCATCAGCAGGAACAGCAGCTTTTATAACCACACTGCCCGAAGCCGGGAACTGATAAACATAGTTTACGGTGGCATAATCTGTCGGATTTACCAAACCGGTATTTACTGAGCCAACCGCAACATCATTCACATAAAATGTAACGTCTTTGGCTTGCGCCGATGATCCGATATTTCTGACAGTAGCTGTAAAAGTAATGTCGCGGTCGGTGAAGATGAGCGTAGGATTGATGGAAAAAGAAATCATTTCAAAATCGTCACCAGGCTGCTCGTAACAGTTTATGAATGCTGACCATCCTGCTCCAAAATCCCAGGCCGGAGCAACGAACCTGATTGTCATCGCACCTGTTGGTCCCAAAGCTTTTAAAACATCGGGTTTTGTT
>CAIYZW010000823.1 GCA_903930725.1 uncultured Bacteroidota bacterium | reverse complement strand
CGACGGTAATTATGCCGCCGCTCATGTAGCTTACATGTTTAGTGAAGTAGCTGCTATTTATCCTATTACGCCATCATCTACTATGGCGGAATATGTTGATGAATGGTCGGCAAACGGACGGAAAAACATTTTTGGTGAAACAGTAAAAGTTATCGAACTGCAAAGCGAAGGTGGCGCATCAGGCGCTCTTCATGGCTCGCTACAGGCGGGTGCATTATCCACCACTTTCACCGCTTCACAGGGTTTGATGCTGATGCTTCCGAATATGTACAAAATTTCCGGCGAATTACTTCCGGGCGTTTTACATGTTAGCGCGCGTAGCCTTGCAGCACAGGCGCTATCAATTTTTGGCGACCATTCCGATGTGATGGCTGCCCGTAACACTGGATTTGCTTTCCTGGCAACAGGTTCGGTGCAGGAAATTATGGACCTTGCCGGCATCGCTCACCTTGTAGCAATAAAATCAAGAATTCCTTTCGTTCATTTTTTTGATGGTTTCAGAACTTCTCACGAAATCCAGAAAGTTGAATTCCCAACCAACGAAGATTTGGCGAGCCTGCTCGATAGGGAAGCTCTGAAAAGATTCCGTGATAACGCGCTCAATCCCGACCATCCTGTAACACGCGGAACAGCGCAAAACCCGGATATTTATTTCCAATCGCGCGAAGCTGCCAACAAATTTTACGATCCAATCCCTGATTTGGTTGAGGATTACATGCAGAAAATTCAGGAAATGACTGGCCGTGAGTACCATCCTTTTTCATATTATGGCCATCCTGAAGCCGAAAACATCATCATAGCCATGGGTTCGGTTACCACCACCATCCAGGAAACCATCGAACACCTCAACAATAAAGGCGAAAAAGTTGGTTTAATCGCGGTTCATCTTTACAGACCTTTCTCCGAAAAATATTTGATGAAAGCCCTTCCAAAAACTGTTAAACGCATCTGTGTTCTCGACCGCACCAAGGAGCCGGGAGCAAATGGCGAACCTCTTTATTTGGACATCAGAGATATTTTTTATGATAAAGAAAATGCACCGCTCATTATAGGCGGACGTTATGGCTTGTCATCAAAAGATACTACACCTTCGATGATAATTTCGGTTTACAATAATCTGAAAATGAATGAACCGAAAAATCATTTTACCCTCGGTATTGTTGACGACGTTAAGTTTTCGTCGTTGCCTTTGTTGCCTGAAGTTGGGATTTTGCCAAAAGAAACTTTCGAAGGTAAATTTTATGGCCTCGGTTCAGACGGAACCGTGGGTGCCAACAAAAATTCGATTAAAATAATCGGTGATAATACCGAAAAATATTGCCAGGCTTACTTTGCTTACGATTCAAAGAAATCGGGCGGTATTACAACTTCTCACCTGCGTTTTGGCGATGAACCGATCAGGTCAGCATACCTTGTTGGAACACCAGATTTTGTTGCCTGTCACGTGCCTTCGTATCTAAATAAATACGATATGCTGAAAGGCCTGAAAGATGGTGGAACTTTCCTGTTGAACAGCATCTGGGATGCCGAAGAAACAAAAGACCGGCTGCCCGACACCATGAAAAAATACATGGCCGAACACGATACCCAGTTTTATATCATCAACGCCACAAAACTTGCCGAAGAAATTGGACTTGGAAACCGTACCAACACCATCATGCAGTCGGCTTTCTTCAAAATTTCCAATGTTATTCCTTACGAAATGGCACTTGATGCCATGAAAAAAGCCATCATCAAGAGTTTTGGACACAAAGGCGAAGACATTGTTAACATGAATTTTGCTTCTGTAATAAAAGGTGGCGAAGTCGAAAAAGTTGAGATTCCAAAAGATTGGGCAAATATCGTTATCAAAAAAGAAATTGATACCCGCGACATTCCTGATTTCATCAAAAACCTTGTTGAGCCTGTAAATGCAATGAAAGGCGACGACCTTCCTGTAAGCATTTTTAATGGCCGCGAAGATGGAACTTTCCCTGCCGGAACTGCTGCTTACGAAAAACGTGGTATCGCCGTTAATGTTCCGCAGTGGGAACCCGAAAACTGTATTCAGTGTAACCAGTGTGCTTACGTTTGTCCTCACGCTTGCATTCGTCCTTTCCTGCTCAATGCCGACGAAATGAGCAAAGCACCCGAAGGATTTGTTACTTTAAAAGCTGTCCCAAAAACTTTCGACGGACTTCAATTTAAGATTCAGTTAAGCCCGCTCGACTGCACCGGTTGCGGTAACTGCGCCGACGTTTGTCCTTCCAAAAAGAAAGCATTGTTTATGCAGCCTTTGGAAAGCCAGATGCACGAAACCAAAAACTGGGACTTTGTTTCGAAACAGGTTACTTACAAAGATACCATTGTTGAGAAGGATAAAAACATTAAAAACAGCCAGTTTGCACAGCCATTATTCGAGTTTTCGGGTGCTTGTGCCGGTTGTGGCGAAACACCTTACATCAAACTTATCACCCAGCTTTATGGCGACCGGATGATGGTTGCCAACGCAACAGGCTGTTCGTCAATTTATGGTGGTTCGGCTCCTTCGACACCATATTGCACCAATGCCGAAGGCAAAGGTCCGGCATGGGCAAACTCTTTGTTTGAAGACAATGCCGAATATGGTTTTGGGATGATGCTTGGCTCGAACAAATTGCGCCAGCGTGTTGCCGAAAAGATGAAAACAGCCCTGGCAGATGGTGTTGATGAGTCTTTAAAAACCGTTTTTGATGAATGGTTGGCCAACATCAACAATGGCGAACTTTCAAAAATTGCTTCCGCTAAGGTTATTGCAGCCTGCGAAAAATCGGATTTACCGGTTGCAAAGGAAATCTTAGACCTGAAACAATACCTGATTAAAAAATCAGTCTGGGCATTTGGTGGCGACGGCTGGGCTTACGACATCGGCTACGGCGGACTCGACCACGTGCTTGCTTCGGGCGAGGATATTAATGTTTTGGTGATGGATACCGAGGTTTACTCCAACACCGGCGGACAGGCTTCAAAGTCAACACCGGTTGGTGCGGTTGCTAAATTTGCTGCTTCTGGTAAGAAAATCCGTAAAAAAGACCTTGGCGCAATGGCCATGACTTACGGTTATGTTTATGTTGCCCAGGTTGCGATGGGAGCCAACCAAACCCAATATCTTAAAGCGCTCCGCGAAGCCGAGGCTTACCCGGGACCATCGTTGATTATTGCGTATTCGCCTTGTATTAACCACGGTTTACGTGCCGGAATGGGCAAATCGCAGGAAGAATCAAATCTTGCTGTCGAAGCCGGTTACTGGCATCTTTACAGGTATAATCCAGCTTTGGAAGCCGAAGGTAAAAATCCTTTCCAACTCGATTCGAAAGAACCTGTTTGGGATAAATTTGCCGATTTCCTTGCCGGCGAAGTTCGTTACACTTCTTTGCACCAGGCATTCCCGGCCGAAGCCGAGATTCTTGGAAAAGAAGCCATTAAAAACGCCAAATGGCGCTACGAAAGCTACAAACGCCTGGCTGCAATGGATTTTACAATGCCAGAATAGAGACTTAGACTTTATAATCGAAAAAGCCGGACATTTTGCCCGGCTTTTTTTATGCTTAAAATCAAGTTTTGTTGCAGTGTTTTTGTAAACGCAAATTGTTTAATACTCAGTTTTCCATTCCTGAGGTTTAAAATTAGCGTCATTTACAATTTCGACAAGATTTCCCTTTTGACGTAAAACGAATAAACCTTTTTTATAAGCGTACCTGTCGGCATCACTTTCGACAATCATTCCGGCAACTGCACCAAAAATTGTAATACCGCTTAAATTAACTCTTTCGGGTTGTACTTTTTTGATTTTTTCCAATCGTTCCAAATGTTCCTTTACATCGTCAACGCTTAACGAACTTTTGATTTCGACAGCCACCGCATATTCCGAGTTTATCAAAAGTAAATCAATTTCGTAATACCTTTCGTCACCAATGTAACCTTCAGCATTTTGCAACGAAGTCCGTATCTGAATTCCCTTTTCTCTGAATAAATCAATAATTTTGGGTTTTACCATTTCGGCCACAAATTTCCCCCAGGTTCCGGCAAGCTGACCTAATTTTTTTTCAAATCTTTCGTCGGCTTCTCTGTGTCTTTCATCGGCTTCTTTGTGCCTTTTTTCGGTTTCTTTACGCTCTCTGATAATGAGTTGTTCAAAGCTTTTGCTCTGCTTTTCGAACAACTCCAGAATATCTTGTTTGGTTAATTTAGTTTCCATTTTTTCTATTCAAAATTTGCTGCAAAGTTAATGCATATCAGGCCGTTTTCCAATCGGATGTTTTTACTTTCTCAGTCTGTGGTTATCTTTTAATGCACAAAAAGTTTCAAAGTTATTCGATACTATAAAATTCCCTATAGACTTCCTAACCTCCCACCGATGAAACCCCGTTTATTAACAAAAGCTGGTTAAAAGTGTGAATGTGGTTT
>CAIYZW010000822.1 GCA_903930725.1 uncultured Bacteroidota bacterium | reverse complement strand
GATGGCCAGGATGAAATATCAAGGACAACTTCTTTATGGCCTTGCACAACTGTTTCATTGTACAAAAGATTGCCAAAAACATCGTAACACCGGAGGTGCGCCTGTTGTAGGTTTTGGATGTTTCCAAACTCAAAATTCACGATTTCTTTGGCGGGATTTGGAGAAACTTTAAGTTTAAACAGGTTTTCTCTTTCTTCGATTCCAACCCAAAGATACCCACACTCTTCATCAGTACCATTACAGTAATTCATTAATTCAAAATGAGCACCTTTGCTATAAGACTCATTTTTTTTGGTAAAATATCCCCATTCCAATAATCCATAATTTGAACCTACTCCTTCAATTATATATTCCCAACTATTATTAAATTGATAAAATAGCCTTCGTTCTTTATTAAAAATTGTTTCATAAATAATATCGTAAATAATCCATTGACCCCATTGAGAAAGAAGGCACAAATTTGTTGTATCACCAACTTCAAGATCAAAGTCATAAAGTAGAAATTCATTATTTATTGGACATTCGTTATAGTAATTATATGAGTTAATCGCGTAAACCTTTCGGTTTAAAGTATCCTCCCTTATTAAACCGTAAAATTCTTCTAAAAGAATATAATCCGGATCAACATCATCCAAATCGCGGTAATACAATTTTTTGTACTGATTGCCATTTAAAACTGAATCCCCACTAATTACGTATTGATACATTTGATATGGCGCCCATATCGGATTCTCAGTGCTATAAAGTCCAACTTCCCAATGAGCATTTTCAACAACCAAAGGCTGGTAGGCTTGTTTGTTTTGTGCTGAAACCTGATTACCTGTTATGAAACACAGGTTTAAACTTAGAAAAGCAAAGAATAAAAGTTTTTTCATGACAATTTGTTTTAATGATTTTGAAATTTGAGTTGTTAGTTTTTAATTCTTCAATAAATCAATTCCCGGCTTTTATTGCGGAAGCGCAAATGTAGTTAATCCGCAGCATAAATGCGGGCTTGTTTAATATAAATTTTCCGGTTTTCTACTTCCGAATCGAGCTTAAATTCGATGTCAACGGCAAACGATTCGTAACCACAATTGCAATTGTTGGGCAAATCGTAATAATAGTGGTTTTTTATCCGGGTGCAGTAATCGGCAAGTTCGTAAATCTCATCATCGGTCAGCACGGTTTGCCCGCCCAACCCGGGCAGGTTCGACTGCGTGAGATATTCGATGGTGTATTTTTGATTATCCAGATTGATGGTGTAAGTGATGATCTGGTCGGTGATGATGCCCGGTTCGGGATACACAATGCTGTATTCTTTATACTGCACATTGATGATGTAGCCGTGGTTTCCGTTGTACAGGTTCCTGGTGATGACCACGCCGTTGGCATCTTCGTTGGGGAACGACCGGTTTACCAGAACGCCCATGGCCACCGAGTTCTCATCAATTTTATAATAATCGCGCTCATCGAAGGCGCGCAAATTCCATAAACCTGCCCACACCTGTTTAATGGCCAAATCAACCGTTTTGGTTGAAGAGCCTTTTTTTGCTGAGAAGGAATCGTACAAACCAGCGCCGCTGAAGCTTTCGAGGTCTTCGGCATTGGTGGAGGAGCGGAATTTATACGCGTCGAAGTTACCGAAGTTTTGTATCCGGTTCAGCACAGCGGCAGTGAGCGCCGGGTCGAGCGGGGCATCAACGATAAGCTGGCGGAGTTGGGCGAGTTTGCTGCTCCGGTATTCCTGATTTGAACGAAAGGCTTCATTGGCAAGCATGTTTTGAATAAGCGTATCGAGGCCGTGGCCGGCGAGGTGCTGCTGATAATAATAAAACGGGATGGCAAAATAATCTTCGGGGAGCGGGATGCTGTCGAGGATGACCAGCTCGGCAAGATTGGCCGCTTTTCCGCCAAT
>CAIYZW010000821.1 GCA_903930725.1 uncultured Bacteroidota bacterium | reverse complement strand
TTACCCATAGCTTTTCGCAATCCGATCTTAAATACATTAACAGGAAATGGATACGGGTTTCTGCAACAACCTAATAGTCTTCCATCCCAGTTAATCTGAATTCGTTCCCATAGTCCGGTGCAGTACCAAAATGAATCGAAAGGTTTCGGCTGAGATTCTTCCCGGTTTTTCAATGTGGTGGCGCCAATTTCCTTACTTACAAATTCTTTATCCTTAACAGGGGCAAATGTTGGTTCGGCATTTAGCAAGGGCACAAATTCCATGTCCAATGTTTCCGCCATTTTTCTGGCTAATGGTAATTCGTGTTCATTGTGGCCGAAAACGATAAACCGCCAGATCAAATGCGGTTTTTCCGAATTGAATTTTTCTTTAAATGAATTGATTTTTTTTATGTTTTCGATAACTCTAGAAAAGTTGCCACCTTTTCGGTAAATCGGATAAGTTGTATCGGAAGCCCCATCTATGGAGACGCAAATTGAATCAAACTGATATTTTACCAGGTTCTGAATGGTTTCATCGGATATGCTGTTGAGGTTTACACCATTTTCAGCCGTTAAAACAACACGCTTTCCAAAAGCATACCGGATTATTTTGTCTAAGTCAGGATTAAGGAATATTTCGCCATTATTAGAAAGTTCGATGTTTTTGAAATTTTCGTATTTATCAACAAAATGTTTGAAATCTTCAAATTTGAGATAGCCCGCACCAACGCGTTCCTTTAATTGCCATGTCTGACAAACAGGGCAACGTAACTGACATAGCGATGCTGCATCAATTCTGATCGAATCGCCAAATTGGATATAATTCCACCACTTTTTTATTGGTTTTATCATGAGTTAAAAAAAACAGCTTCCCGAAGATGATGAAAAGCACAGGGTTATACGGTTAATTTTATGGTTGTAAATTACGCATGAGCAATGAAGTAATAATTTATGCTATGGTAGTATTGGTCGCTGAAAGCCTGCAAACTCAAAAATGGCTTCTCATCCAGGAAATCTGATAACAGCGAAATGTGTAATCCGCAACTGTTGCATAAAAAATCGAAAACCTTTTCAGGGCCGGTGCCATAGCAGCCGCTGCTCCTTTCGCCAAATTCGAATATTATGACAGGCTTATCCCTGCTAATACACTTCACGGCACCCATCATCACAAGGTGTTCGGCACCTTCAACATCAATTTTAATCAAATCTACTTTACCTGCTTTTTCGCTAAGAAGAATATTGTCCAGTAAATCTGTTCTGACAAATATCTGTTCGTCCACTTCATCCGATCGGTCGTATAATCGTTTTATCAGCCCACTATAGGCAGGATTGGTAACAACGTAATTAAAGGATTCTTGTCCTTTTGTATTGCTTAAAGCTAATTTGTAAATATGGATATTCGGCTTTTTAAAGTTTTGAATCAGTCTTTCATAAAGTGCAGGGATTGGTTCAAATGCAAAAAAACTACCGTTGGGCGAATATTTAAGCATCCTCTCAAGCACTGTGCCTAAATGGCAGCCAACATCTATGCAGGTCGAAACCGGAGTCAATACTTTTTTCATTACCAGTTCGGTTAACTCGTTATAATAAGTGTCCTTGTCAATTTTGTCGGAAACCATTTGTTTTTCAAGCCAGCGAACTTCGCTAAATGATTTTCGGTGCAGGAATTGCCCGAAATTTCTGAGTTTACTAATCATCCCTTCAGCTAATGAAATCCTGTAATTGCTATTTTGCATGGTAATTTATATTCTTTTCCCGGTCAATATAAACCGGCTTATTTTGTTTCCTGAAGGCTTTTTATTAGTTTTTTCGAAATATCCGACCAGTTCATGAGATGTCCGATTTCCTGCTTTCCTTTTTTGCCCATAGCTTTTGCCATTTCAGGATTGGCTACAAAATATTCGATGGCTTTGGCAATATCTTTTGGGTTGGGATCAACCACTAAACCGGTTATGCCATCTTGTACAAATTGCAAGGGCTCCCCTGAATCTTTGCAGCTTATCACTGGTTTTTCATGCGCAAAAGCTTCAAGGGTGATATATCCGTAATCTTCCCTGACAGGCACAAACGGCACTACCAGGGCATTTGCGTATAATTGTGACTGAACTTCATCGGTAACATACCCCAAAAACTCAATCCGGTCATCAGCACTAGCCATCATCATCAACCGCTCCAAATCCTGGCCTA
>CAIYZW010000820.1 GCA_903930725.1 uncultured Bacteroidota bacterium | reverse complement strand
GAGCGGACCGTTTCGCGCGCAAATTCAATATGCGGCGCATCGCTGCATTTTGGTAATGGAACTGCCGACCAGGTAATTTACGATCTTGATATTTCGCTGACCTACAAAGTTTCGTGCTGGATCTATATTTCTGAGGATTTTTCGGGTGAAGATTGGGGTGGAATCAACCTGAGTGTGAAAACCTATAACTGGCAGGATATCATCCAAATAGCAGCAATTACTCCTAATAATCATCCTGTTGGGAAATGGTTTCAGATTATTGCCACTTTTCTCACATCTTCCGAAAACATTCGGGTAAGCGCCGGCATGTTTGGTGGAAGCGGCTGGAATCCTGATTTTTACATTGATGATGTTCGGTTATTCGTCAAACCCGTCCAAAATACAGCGCCAGTCATTTCGGAAATCATTCTCAACTCTAACTTTGGTCCTGCCCCTTTTACGCTTTCGGGCAAGGTAATTTCGACGGACGGCTTTTTTGGAGCCATTGTTCAAACCCTCATTTCGACAGGAGATGGAGGAACAATTGATGATGAACAATTCGGGTACATTTACACGGTTCCGGGAGAATATGTACTGAATGTTTTGGTTACAGATGACGAAGGCGCCAGTGTTTCACAAACCAGAAATATCGTGGTAACCGGCAATTCGACTCATTTTATTCAGATTCAGGAGCCAACTTCTGAGAATATTTTTACAACCGCACAATCAGAAATTTCGATTTCCGGAATCACTCAGGGTGGAACCGGGCCGGTTTTCTGGATAAATACACGGAATAATGCGAATGCTTTTGTCGAAGGAAACCAACAATTTTCGGTGTCGGAAATTCCATTGGAGCCAGGCAATAACATTATTCAGGTTCAATCCTGCGCCGCCGATTCTACCTGCCGTCTCGATGAATTGCTGGTAATTTATGAGCCTCAGAGTTACGCTGGACCACAAATCACCAATTTCTCTTCCTACCAAAATGAAGTTGGCCAGTATGAAAAATGGGAATGTAAATTTGATATTTCAACTGTGGCCGATAATCCCTGGTTTCCTTACGATACGGCTATGCCAGCCAACACAAACTCAGGATCAGGAATTTCGGTTGATGCAGTTTTTACAAAAGATACAATTACCAGGAAGGTTCCGGCATTTTATGATATGGATTTTGAGACCAGCAATAATTCACTTCGCGCAACCGGAGTTTTAAACTGGAAAACCCGGATGTCATTTAATGAAACCGGAATCTGGAATATGAAATTAGTGGCAAAAGATGCCGGTGGAATAACCGAATTTGCCGGTCCGGAAATTCAGGTAACCGAAAATGCCGGAAACCCTGGATTTGTAAAGGTTTCACCAACCGATAACCGCTATTTTGAATACGATAACGGCAAAACATTCGTCGGAATGGGACATGGTTTTGGCATTTCAGATGATTTGGAACAAACTGATGCAAATTTTGACAAGTTTACGGATAATGGCATCAATTTTTCAAGAGTCTGGCTGATGGGTGATTCGCCGTTTTCGGATGCCTGGTGTAGTTGGGCAACACATCACGAAATGCCCAACAACGGCTACATGCCTCCCCCACTCTACTCGATAAATCAACATTACAAAAATGGTGATTATTCCTGGCGCCTTGCTGCACCAGCCATTCCGGGGCAAAATACGCCTGAGATGTTCCGCGGTTTTTGGGATTCGCCAACAATAATTATACCGTCCACCAATTACCGGATTATTGCAAGGGTAAAAACCATGAATCTCATAGGTGATGGTGGACTGGTGATGAAAACCGGTGGCTGGCTTGGTCAGGAAGCTGTAAATCCCGGTGTTGGTGAGGTAATCAGCGGTTTTATAAAAGGAAATAATAACTGGGTTTATTTGATTGGAAATTATACCTCCGATGCCTGGGAAACCAGGCTTCCGAACATTTACCTTGTTTTACAAGACAACATTTCGGGTGAAGTTTATGTTGACCAGATGACTGTGCAGGAAGTATTTGCAGATGGTTCGCTTTCGGCAAATATCCTTGCAAAAGCTT
>CAIYZW010000819.1 GCA_903930725.1 uncultured Bacteroidota bacterium | reverse complement strand
GTCTTGTTTTCGGTATAATAACCGGGCGTAATGTTGCGATAGCCGTACCAACCGCCATAAGCCGTGCCGGGCGTGTAAGTGGCGCTTTTTTCGACATCCTTCAGCCGCATCAAAACAACGCCATCAAAACCATCCTTTTTGAGTTTCGCTTCAACCTGCTTTTGATCGGTATCGGTGGCATCGAGGTAGGTGTACGACTGAATAGCAATGCCCGGCTTAAACTGTGCGGCAATCTTATCTTCGGCAATCCGCTTGGCCGATTCGTCCTTTAAAGCTGCTACCACCAAAACCTTTGTAAACGATTTTACGGTTCCGGAGGTTAATGATGGATCCATCCAGCTATTTTCGAGTTTGGTTGCCGGAGTACACGCAATCATCAATCCGATAAAAAATATCGGTATGAGCATCCTGATTTTCATAAATCCTATCTTTAATTGTGAAGCGAACATCGCTTAGTTTTTTCCCAATTTAAAAGTTAAACCTCCGCCAAGCACAAACTGATACATGGTGGAATAGGTACTAACGCCGGCTCCGGCGCCACCGGTGCCAAAATACAAACCACCGCCTGCCGATTGCACAGCGGATAACAAATCGGCCTGAAGCTTGAGCCCCATTTTTTCGGAAACCCACACATTTGTGCCTAATTTTAAACCCCAGGCAAATTTAGTGGCCGAGGTATGCGAGTTCTTATCGGGGTTTTCGAGGTTAAAAATGGCCATCCCGATGGCAAGGCCACCGTAAGGCTCAACCTGATTGCCAACACCTTTAAAATAGTTGGATGCACCCACAAGAATGTAGTTAACATCGAGATTAAAATCGGTTTGCTGATTACCATTATCGTAATACCGCATGGGTGCCTGGGTATCCTGACGAAGATATTTGAGCTCGATGCCCTTGGTGGGACTTGCCATAAACTCGATGCCGCCGCCCCATTGGAAGCAACCTTCGATTTTTCCGTCGAAGTAGCTGGTGCTGTTGTAATCGGAACTCACCTTATCGTCGAAAACATAGGCCGAGTAAGCATTAAACCTGATGTCCTGCGCATTTGCCAAAACCGTAATGGCGATGAATAATAAAAGGCTAAGAATTAATCGCTTCATGTGTAATTTGTACGATGTCATGTTGGTAAAATTTAAAGTTTGAAAACGTTTATTAACAAAATTGTTCACGGAGAGTTCATCCGAAAGTTCAAAAATAGTGTTTTCTGTTGTAATGCGTAAAAAAGAATTAGCCTTGATGCCGGTTTTTGCTTTATCGGGGCAATTAATCCAGGTTTTGATAAAATTATCTGTTTAACCGAAACCAACACCTATACAATTCATCCCATCAACCAGCTTATAGCTACCGCCAGCCCCGAAGTTTTGCGCAAAATTATCAGCGAAAGCGTTGTTTTTCTTCGTACCCATATCATCCATCTAAAAATTATCGGTAAGAAGGATAAGAAATAAGCCGGATTTACTCCGAAAGCCTTCATTTATCTCAAGAATATTTGAATTATTCTTTAGAATCTTGCAGATATTCTTTAGAATCTTGCAGATATTCTTTAGAATCTTGCAGATATTCT
>CAIYZW010000818.1 GCA_903930725.1 uncultured Bacteroidota bacterium | reverse complement strand
GACCTCAAAGAGGTCGCATATTTATAGAAAATGATGATTTGAAAGACTGTTCGACCCCGAATGGGGTCGCATTTCCGGACGTTTGAACCATTTTCTATAAACATTTTATCCCTCTGGGATAATCTTTAGAACAGACTAAAATTTCAAGTGCAAGCTTTTTTAGGCAATGTGCAAAATATGCTTGCACACAGTTCTTTACAATAACCACCTTTTTTGCCTATAATCATTTTATTATCTATTATTCAGCAACCCCTACCTATTACACAGTCTTTTTAGTTTCTATTTTACCAACGAATATTGGCTTTTAAGCATAATAAAGTCGTTAAGCCCTGAAATCATTTTTTCAAATCAATTTTTAATCTTTGGCGGTTGAGCTTGTCGAAACCACATTTCATATTTCCTCTCCACTCAACCAGGCCTTGAAATCCGCAGTGCGGGAGCGGCTTACGATGACTTCAAAACCTGGGTCGGGCTGAATTTCGACTTTTAATTTAAAATTAAAATAATTATGAACCTTTTTTACCGCATCTGCCGAGGCAATAAACTGGCGGTTAACCCTGAAAAATCGTCGAGGATCGAGTTTTGCATCTAACTCCTCGAGAGTTTGTGGGATTATAAACCGCTTATTTTCGTAAGTTAAGATGAAAACGGCCTTTTCTTCGGCATAAAAGCAGGCAATTTCATCGGTTTTAATTGGAAGCATCGAATCGCTGCGGCTAACCAGAAAACGATCTTTATAAGTGATTGCTGAAGGAGTTTTCAGACTTTTTAAAAGTTGGTATAACTCGTCGTTGGGATTATTTTCCCCGAAATAGCTTTTTAATTTCCTGAATTTTTCGAGGGCAACTTTCAATTTGTCTTTATTGATGGGCTTTAGCAGGTAATCAATGCTGTTGAGGTCGAAAGCTTTGAGGGCATATTCGTCATAAGCGGTAGTGAAAATTACCGGTGTCTGTATTTTTATCTGATCAAAAATGGCAAAACTTTTACCATCGGCCAGTTGAATATCCAGGAAAATAAGGTCGTAGCCTGGATTTGTTTTCAGATGCTCCACCGTCGAAATCACCGTATCAAAAGGCCCGAATATTTCCGAATCAGGCTCCAGCATTTTAAGCAATTGCATCATGCGTCCGGCGGCCAGTTCTTCGTCTTCTACAATTAAAATCTTCATTTTTCACGAATTTATTTATCACAATTCTTTTTCGAATAAAGGCAATTTAACGATAAAAGCACCATTTTCATTTTTTATGATCACGCTTTTTCCGGTAAGGTAAAGATAGCGGTTGCTGATATTCTCGAGGCCAACACCTGTTGATGGTTCCTTTTCGATTTTGGGTTGAATATTATTTTCGATAACGAGATATTCATTATTCTCAATAAAAATCTTAACTACCAATGGATTATCTTTGGAAACAACATTATGTTTTAATGCGTTTTCGAGGATCATTTGAAGCGAAAGCGGCGGAATGGCGTAATGAAAACTAGATTCGGGAACATCAAATGTTACCGAAAGTTTTCCGCCAAATCGGCTTTGCTGAATAAAAATATACTGCCTTGCAATTTTAAGTTCATCACGAAGCAAAACAGCTTCTTTGTCGCGGGTGTTGAGCATATAGCGCATAAAATCCGACAAACTTTCGACATACTTTGCCGCCGCCTGATTGTCGCTTACCATCATTAGCAACGTATTTAAGCTATTGAAAAGAAAGTGCGGGTTTACCTGGTTGCGCAGCGTTTCGTAACGGGCTTCGAGATTTGCTTTTTCGAGTGCCTGCGCCCTCACCAGGTTGGCCTTCCATTGTATAAAAAAAGCTACCGAAGCGTAAATCGAACTTATCATAAAAGTTATAAGCAACGAACCAAGAATGAGCGTGGTTTTGCCGGAACTATCCAATGGAATTTTTAAATAGTTTTGCAGCACCAAAATCTCCCCTATCTCCACAGCAAGGACAAAAACCGTCAGTGCAATAATTTGAAAGGAAATAAGCTTCATTGTTTCTTTAAACATCGAAAACCTGCTCACCGAATATTGAATGATCAGCATACTTCCGTTCCAAATTAATGCTGTGCGGATGAATGACACGATGAAAAATTTAAATGCTCCTGCTTCGGCTTGTGAATATACGTCGTCAACAAAAATTGAAATTACAGAAATAACCGTTATTCCGGCAAACCTGATGATAATTTCGCGTAGCGAGCT
>CAIYZW010000817.1 GCA_903930725.1 uncultured Bacteroidota bacterium | reverse complement strand
TTGTTACGTTTGCAGTGAAATTCGCTACCGGCAAAGGAATAACGATTACCGAGATATAATCAAGCTTAGTTTCTGAATCGTTACCAAAAGCATTTGAAACGTTTAACGAAACATCGTAAATCCCAGGCGTGTTGTAAACAATGCTCGATGGATTTTGCAAAGAAGAAGTCGCTGTTTGCGCTCCTTCAAAAATCCAACTCCATAAAGTTGGGTTATTGGTCGAAAGATCGGTAAAATTAACTGAACTTCCGGCATAGATGGTCGTCATGTTGGCCGAGAAATTCGCCACCGGCAAGGGAAGAACGTTTACCATGATATAGTCTATTTTCGTCTTTGAATCTGATCCAAAAGCATGGGCTACCGATAATTTAACATCATAAACTCCCGGAGATGCATAAATAATGCCCGATGGATTTTGCAAAGCCGAGGTTGCTGTTTGTGCACCTTCAAAAGTCCAGCTCCAGGAAGTGGGCGTTCCAACAGTTAGATCGGTGAAATTTACTGAACCTCCGGCATAAACTGTCGTCGTACTTACTGAAAAATCAACTGCCAGATTCCACACAACCAAAGTGATGGGTACTTCAATTGTTGGGGTTCCCGGATCGTTGCTAGTAACAACAATCTTTGCAGCATAACTTCCGGTTGTTAAACTTCCAGCATTAAAACCAACTGTAACATTTGTTGTTGCACCGGGAAGAACAGTTCCGGTTGACGGCGTTGCACTCAGCCAGCCGGCACCATTTGTATAGCTGATCACAAGACTAAATGTAAGATTAACAGTGCCAATATTTTTGATGGCTAAATTCTTTTGACTAGCAAGGCCAACTTTAAGCGTTTCGCTTAAAGATGTCGGTGTAATTAAAATATCCGGAGCCGGAGGATTAATGATTTCGAAAAACTCGAGATATTTCTGCATCAGATTAACTTTATTTGTGGTGGTTCCAACGCCTCCAAATTCAAATGAAGTTCCGATGGTTTTATAGCTTCCCGAATTGTAAGCAACACCACAATTATAAACAGGCGAAACATTCGAAAAAATAATGTAGGCCGGCGAAGTTGCACCAATCCTGTCCATCCAGCTATTTTCGCCGTTGTAGGCAAACGACATTCCAGCTGTCATTGTTCCGGTTGAACCCTGAAGAGTCGCCATATCAGCAGACCCATCGGCAACGGCAGTAATTTTAAACTTCGAATGAACCGGCGTTGTAGCATCATAAGCCCAGGTATCTCCGCCTTCCATAAAAAGTTTTTTACCGGCTGTAAGATAATTTGCCAGGGTTTGCCCTTCGGCTGATGTGAGCACATGGTTGTTGCTATAAATTCCAAGGCACACAAAGGCAACCTGATAATCGTTCAGATTTGCAGGAATACTTGTCAGATAATCTGACGTGACACCAAGCGTTGTCATCGAGGTTTTCATCTGTGGGCCTGAACTTAAATTGCCGTCCAGATCAATAATTACAACAACCGGTTGCCCGATAATTACACTAAAATTTCCTGTAAAAGTTAACCCGGTTCCGGTTTGAAGATTAAGTACAAATGGAACACTATGCCCAATAGGTGTTGATGCAGAGGCTGTAACGCTGTAGGCAGCAGTTCCGGTGGCCAGAACAGCAATATTTCCGAAGGATTGGGACTGGGTAGTATTTAACGTTAAGTAAGAATCACTTTCCGAAAGTGTACCTGAGATGCCGGTCAGGTTTGTTGAGCCATTATTTTGGATAACCACATTTATTGTGGCCGTCTCGCCTGCGTCAATTTTTCCGTTGTTGTTGCCCAGCGGGTCACTGATGGAGTTAGATAAATATTGAAGGTTTGGTCCAGGAGGCGCAAATCCAAAAGATGCAATTCTTGTTCGCCACGACCAACTGCCGCTCGTGTATTCAGTAGTAAACCAAAAATCTGAGTCGTTTGAAGGATCAACCGACATACAACTGTAATCACCCCAGCGGCTAACTCCGGTTTGCGATGCTGTCCCGGAAAAAATTGTGGCTTCCGCAATGGTCATCTGGCCTAAAGGGTCGCTGCTATGTCGCCCGGTATAACGGATTGAAGGATACACAGAACTACCGGAAACCGAGTAACCAAGTGCAATGTCGCCAACAGAGTTCATGGCCACACTACCCATCCAGCGGTGATTTCCATCGGCAGGAGCATAAGTTCCCTGTTGATACAAAGCCCAGGTTGTTCCTGTTTTCCTGATTTCATACCAGCGAACACCTGCCCTGCTGCTTCCGGCATTTACCGAATGATTGGTTACCATTGCCTGATAGGTTCCGAAATTCCGGTACTGTAACCGGTACATCAGTCTGTCGGATAAATTATCGAGGGTTTGAGTTGTTCCCGGCTGCGTAACCGAAATACTTGTATTATAAGATGCTACAGCAATATCGGGAAGCTTGGTAATAGTGCTGCTTGCTGTATTTGTCCAATCGGCATGAAGTGCCCAGATTTGTAAAGCTCCTGTGGTGATGCTTGTAAAACAATTGGGGGTTCCGGTTGGTGGTGGCGTTGTTCCGTCGAAATCGGCTGGTAACAAACTTCCATAAGATGTTCCCAGACTAAAAAATACCATCTCGGCACTTGCATTTCCGGCCATCATCTTGGTTTTGTTAAGTACACAGGCCCCGGCACCTTTCCAATAATACGATCCTCCCACATTTTGAAACTGGTTTACCGAAAGATAATAGCCATCAGGCCAAATCCCGAATTTTGGATAATCGGGCATATAGGTAAACTGGAAAGCGTAACGGTACCACGCTCCGGTAGGGTCGGGCGTTTGCGAAACAGCAACAAGTTCCCATTGTGTACCATCAGTAGTATTTATTGCAAACTGTGTAGCAATCCAGCGATCGGCCAATTCATCATAAAGCACAACCGGGTCACCATCGTTGGTACCAGTCCAGGATCCTACAAATCCGTTCCAAAGCGTACTGTTATCGGCAGGACCATAAAGTTTGTTTCCATTCTTATCATAAATTGCAAAAGCCAGGTTCACCATCTGGAAGTAGTGGTTCGGGCCAACATCGCCATCGGTATCAGGAGGAGCAACGCCACTCAGATTATTCACTCCATCAAAATTCTTATTGATGCCACGGGTAGATTCGGTGCCGTCTTTTTCCTGCAAAAGCGGGTCGTCGCCCATCATGGGCTTAGGATTTTTAAACTCCTCCATAAACCCCATTTTGTTTTTCACAACATTATTCTTCCATTCTCTTTTCCGTATTCCAGGCTCGATTAGTTGCATGTTGCGCAAAGGCGGTGTTGCATCAAAATAGGTAGGTGTAATCACTTTTTCGGGCTTTATGACTTCATTTTGAGCCACAACACCGAATTGTGGGAAAAGCATAAAAAGAATCAAAGAAACAACAAGCGTAAATAGTTTTTTCATAGTAGCGGTTTTTCTATTTCTTCAAAATTTATTTGTTAATGAATTTTTAAAATATGGCAATATGATTTCATCAGGCTTTTCTGCGAAGCAATGATAAGAATGTTCACTGTGTAAATTATGAAAACTGCCGGGAGGTTTTCAGGCTATAAAATTACTTCCATTACTGGAAAATACCAAATCTGAGGTCTTTATTTATTTCTGTTTCTGTTAAGTACATTAACATTGTCATATATAACATACTGAATATCTTATAAATAAAGAAAACTACAATCAAGAACAATTTTGAAATGATGTCATCAGAGATACCAGGAAAAATATCAAAAAATCAAAGCCTGCCACATACTTTTACTCAAAAATGGCAACGTCAACTGTCTGCGGCATCAGAACTCATGCATTAATCATTATTCCTGGCTAAAAAAATCCTCTTCAAGCATTTTGGCCGAACCCTGGTATTTTACAAAAGCGGAGAGGTTTGCCGGAATATAATTTTTGATAATGGAGGCAAGGAGGTTTGTATAATTGCTGCCCGATTCGGAGTATTTTTTCAGCCGTTTTGCCAGCTCAACACCATTTGGAAAATCGTTGTTTTGCCGTAACGACTGGCGCGCCTTACGCAGGTTATCGTAAGCCAGGCCGGTGTTTAAGGTGCGGATGTATTCCTCGATACATGATTCGATGGTTGGATATTTTTTTACCCAGAATGTGGAATCGGAACTTTCGGATGGCTTTACCCCACAGCCGGGAGTATAACAACGGATTCCAAAATAATTATTCGCTTCTTTTGCAAACTTCGATTTGCCCCACCCCGACTCGACGATGGCCTGAGCTAACACAAGATTTTCGGGAATTATGTCAACACGCGAGAGCAAGGTGTCAATCTTAGTTTTAAATTCCTTTTCGGTCATTTCCCGACTAAAAAGGCTATCCTCAAACTTAAACTCGGCAGCAATTTCCTTTAACCAATAAAGCCGCTCGCCATTAACGATAACCTTTTGGTACTTTTTTCCGAGGCTTAAAATCCCTTCACGTTTAATCTCCATTTCGAGATTAGCATTGGCAATTTTTGGATAAATATTCAGGATAAATTGTTTATGACCGCCGGGAAGAGGCCGTAATGTTGCGATTTCGGCAGCTCTGATTTTTTCCTTTTTCCTTACTTCGGTATCGCAGGAAAAATGGAGCAGCGCCCACACCAAAAAAAGCAATAAAATGGGATAAACCTTTTTCCTCAACATCTTCTAAATAATTAACAATAATCTGATCCTTTCATCAAAAATGTTTCACTTTACCCCACAATACTACATATAAAAACTTGATATACTGAATAATACGAGGAAATATTCCTTACCCTGTTTTCCTGATTCTGATTATTGAGCAAACCGCAACACCCTTTTTAACACCAAAAAGCCCAAATTTAATTCATTTAGTTTATTTATCGAAAAAATATTCGTACAACAATAATTTTCATTCTTTGTTAATTAAGAATGATTTCCGACCAAAAAATGATTGTTTATTTATTATTATAAATCAGATGTTACCCGACGACTACAACAGCGAACTTATTGCATTGATTAGCTTACTCGACGAGCCTGACAGCCGGATTTATGGTAAGGTGAGGGATAAAATCTCGTCGTATGGCACCGAAGCAATCCATTCACTCGAAGCTGCCTGGGATCATTCCTTCGACAGCCTGATCCAGAAAAGGATTGAAGATATTATCCACGAAATTCAGTTCAACAACCTCCTTTTTGAGTTCAACAAATGGCGACATTACCATTTTAACGACCTATTAAAAGGTTTTATGCTTGTTGCAAAATATCAGTATCCCGACCTTATCGAAAAAACCATTACCGATAAAATGGGTCTGATTATCCAGGATGTGTGGCTCGAATTGAACAAAAATCTCACCCCACTCGAAAATGTAAAAGTGATAAACCATATTTTGTTTGATGTTCACGAATTTGCTGCAAACAAGGCAAATTTAAATTCGCCTCAAAATTCGTACATCAACACCATTTTCGAAACCAAAAAAGCTAATCCGATTTCGCTGAGCATAATTTACATGGTTGTTGCGCAAAGCCTTAAAATACCAATTTACGGCATCAATCTTCCTCAGAATTTTATCATGGCTTACACCGATAATATGATCGAAGAAAGTACGCAGCTTACGAGGAATAATATCAGGTTTTATATCAATGCCTTTAACCGTGGAGCCGTGTTTACCAAGCGGGAGGTTGAACTTTTTATCAAACAAATTGACCTTAAAGAGGAGGATGCCTACTTTTTACCCTGTGATAATGTGGCCATTATCCGAAGGGTTTTAAACAATCTTATTTTTGCTTACGAAAACCTAGGAATCAGCGAAAAAGTAAGCGAATTCAGGAAAATCCTATCATCTCTCGATTGATTTTAAGCCAGGGAGTATAATCATCACATTTGCTTTAACAGCGAAAAGCCGGGAATATCTTCCAGAAACGAATAGGTCTCTTTTCCGAAGTCAATCAAACAACAAAAGTGGTTAAGGCCATTTGTAACAACCAGATATTTAACTTTTAAAGTAATGTTGTACCTCGCCACCTGATCGAATACGAGCTGCGAAATTTCGATGTTGGGCGCTTTGCACTCCACCACCATCACCGGCAATCCCGAATTTCCAAACACCAAAATGTCGCTTCGCCGGGTCATAGTGTTCAAAGTATGTGTTTTTTCGACACCAATCAGCGAAAGAGGCACCTTTTTTTTAACAGCCAGATATTGAATGAAATTTTGCCGTACCCATTCTTCCTGCGTTAACGCAACAAAAATCTTACGAACAGGATCGAATATTTCCTCCCGGCCCTTGTTTTCGCGAAACCTGAACTTAAAATCCGGCAAATTAAGCTTCTGCATATTGACTGATATTGTCGCCAAAAATATCAATAATCAGCGGTATTAAACTACCTTTGCCCATCAAAATCCAGAATATGGCTCAGATGAAAACGAAGAAGGACATCGTCACCAATTGGCTCCCCCGTTACACAGGAACGGCTTTGGAAGATTTTGGCAGTTTTATTTTACTAACAAATTTCAATAAATACCTCGAATTGTTTGCCCAGTGGCACAATGTCGAGATCAAAGGCAAAGAGCGGGCAATGCCCAGCGCCACGGCTGGCAACATAACTATGATCAATTTCAGCATGGGAAGCGCAAACGCTGCAACTATCATGGATTTGCTGAGTGCCATCAAGCCAAAAGCAGTGTTGTTTCTTGGAAAATGCGGCGGTTTGAAAAGGAAAAACCAACTCGGCGACCTGATTTTGCCCATTGCAGCCATCAGAGGCGAAGGAACCTCGGACGACTATTTCCCAAAAGAAGTCCCTGCACTTCCGGCATTTAGCCTTCAAAAAGCCATTTCGACCACCATCCGTGACCATGGACGCGATTACTGGACCGGTACCGTTTTCACTACAAACCGCCGCGTTTGGGAACACGACGACAAGTTTAAAAAACTCCTTCAGAAAACCAGGAGTATGGCTATTGATCTCGAAACCGCCACCATTTTTATTGTCGGATTTTTTAACCAGATTCCAACAGGTGCCCTGCTTTTGGTTTCCGATCAACCCATGATTTCGACTGGTGTAAAAACCGAATCGAGCGACCAGGTTGTGACCAAAAATTTCGTTGACGAACACCTCAAAATCGGCATCGAATCGCTCAACCAGCTGATAAATGACGGGCTTACTGTGAAACACCTGAGGTTTTAAACGCTTTGCGCTCTGCGCTTAGCGCAAAGCGTAAATCACAAAAAACAAAATCAAAGCTAAAATTGCAGAAATGACATTTGGGATTTGAAATTTGATATTTGGAATTTAATTTATTGATTATGGATATCGAGAAAATACTCGAAAATATTAAGAATAAAATTTATCATCCGGTTTATTTCCTTTCGGGAGAAGAGCCTTATTTTATTGATAAAATCAGTAAAACCATCGAAAAGACTGTTCTATCGGATGCAGAAAAGGAATTTAATCAGGCCATTGTTTATGGTCGGGATGTTGACATGATCCAGATCACTTCTTTGGCTCGTGAATACCCGGTTTTGGGCAACTACCGCGTGGTGATTGTACGCGAGGCACAAGGGTTAAAAGACATCGAAAAAGACGAACGATTTAAAACATATTTAAAAAATCCGGTAAAATCAACCATCCTCGTTTTCGATTACAAATACAGCAAAATTGATGGGCGCACCGAACTATCAAAATTGCTCGATAAAACGGCCGTAAATTTTCAGTCGAAAAAACTTTACGACAATCAAATCCCCGACTGGATCGGGAAACAAATCGAATTGCTGGGTTTTAGGATGGGACAGCGAACCCGAGTTATCCTTGCCGAAAATCTGGGAAACGATTTAAGCAAAATCGAAAACGAAATCAGCAAACTGGTTATTAATATCAGGAAAAACTCTGAAATTACGCCGGAAGACATCGAGAAAAATATCGGCATCAGCAAGGATTACAACATTTTCGAACTTCAAAATGCACTCGGGCGAAAAGACATTTTTAAAGCCAACGAAATCATTAAAAATTTTGGATCAAACCCAAAGGACAACCCGGCCATCAAGGTAATCTCGATGCTTTTTTCATACTTCCGCAAAATATTTCTTTTCCATTTTTTAACCGACAAAACCGACAATAATGTAGCTGCCCAACTGGGGATTAAGCCCTTTTTTGTAAAGGATTTCAGGCAGGCTGCGGCCAATTATAACACCTTTAAAGTGCGCCAGATTATTGCCATTTTTCGGGAATACGACCAAAAAGCCAAAGGCGTCGAAAGTGGAGCGATGGAAGACAGCGAAATTCTGAAGGAAATGATCTTTAAAATCCTTCATTAATCATTTCGGGCTATTCGATATTTGGCTGAACCAACAATTCCAAACTGTTTATCTCAAAAGCCAGCAAATTTCCCATTCCCGTCCTTTTTGGAAGATAGCAGCCGTTGTCGAGCGGCAGGTATTTCAGATCTTTATTTGCGATGCAGGTTCTGATAAAATCGAGGCTCACCGGCACATGGCCATGAACCACTTTCCGGTTTCCGATTTTTTCGGGAATTACCTCAAACGAACGTGCCCACAACATCGAATGAACGTCCTCAAACGGGTCTTTAAGCGAAAAGTTCAACCCGGCATGAACAATCACGTATTTCTCCTCAATGTAAAAATTTTTAAGATTGCGGATCCATTCCC
>CAIYZW010000816.1 GCA_903930725.1 uncultured Bacteroidota bacterium | reverse complement strand
CCAAGGCCTGGTAAAGCGAATCGGCTTTTAGTCCGATTCTGGTCGAATCTGCCCCGGTCGAATTTGCCGGAATCTGCAGGAATAAATGAGCAACCTGCACCTTGCCCAAAGCAGGGCGTTTGTTTGTTACTAAAATTAAATGGTAGCCAAAGTCGGTTCTTACCGATTTTGAAACCTGGCCAACCGGGAGGTTGTAAGCAGCTTCTTCGAAAGGATAAACCATATCAAAAACCGAGAAATAACCAATGTCGCCACGGTTTCCTTTGCGTCCGGGCTGGAAGCCGCGTGCCGGCATGTCGCGTGCTGAAGGATCTTCGGAAGTTTCGGCAGCAACAGCATTAAAATCTTCACCTTTTACTATCCTGGCGCGGATATCTTCAATTTTTTTATAAGCGATCAGCGTATCTTCCGGTTTGGCATATTTTTCAACTCTGATGAGGATATGACTTACTCTGATATCAATATTTTTACGGTCGTAAGCTTGCTGGAGCAATTCTTTGTTTACTTCTTCATCAACAAAATAAGGCTTGGCCAACTGGTCGCGGTAACCTTTTAGTTCGTTTGTAAATGAGGAGGCGGTATCTAAGCCCATATCTGTGGCTTCTTTAACTTTAAGTTTAAAATTTACATAAAGTTCGAGGTACTCCTCCAGGGATTTTTTGTCTAAAACTTCACCATTAACATTGTTTTTCTGATAAACCGACAGGAATTCGGTTTTGGTGATATTTTCGCCGGCAATGTTTAACAAAACCGGATCAGTTTCATTTTGTGCTTTTAAGGTAGCGAAAGGCAATAATGCAATTACGGCTGATAAAACAATTGAAAGCCTGAAACAACGGGTGATAAACCTGTTTTTTTTGGTAGTAAAATTTTTAACCATTACTTTAATGAATTAATTTTCGGATAAATTTTAAAAAAATGAACAACGTATTCTTTTACGAAAAATTGAAGCTTTTATTTTATTTTAACTATAAATATCAAAGGTTAGTGCTTGCTGTAATTGGGTGCCTCGCGGGTGATAGTGATGTCGTGAGGGTGGCTTTCGACAACGCCTGCAGCAGTAATTTTTATAAATTTTGCTTTTTGTAATTCGCCAATATTTTGTGAACCCGTGTAACCCATACCTGCCCGCAATCCGCCCACCATCTGGTGAATTACTTCCGACAGCGTGCCTTTGTAAGGAACGCGGCCAACGATACCTTCGGGAACCAGTTTCTTAACATCTTCCTCCATATCCTGGAAGTAGCGGTCTTTGGATCCTTGCTGCATTGCATCAATGGAGCCCATACCACGGTATGTTTTGTATTTTCTGCCTTCGAAAATGATGGTGTCGCCGGGCGATTCTTCCACACCAGCAAAAAGCGAACCTGCCATAATCGAATGAGCACCGGCAGCAATAGCTTTGGCAATGTCGCCGGTATAGCGGATGCCGCCATCGGCAATGATTGGAACTTTGGTGTCGCCGATGGCCTGTGCAACATTGTAAATGGCGGTAAGTTGCGGAATTCCGATGCCTGCAATGATTCGTGTGGTACAGATTGATCCGGGGCCGATGCCAACTTTAACAGCATCAGCGCCAGCTTTTACCAAAGCCTTGGCAGCGTCGCCGGTTCCTATGTTTCCAACCACTAATTGAAGATCTGGAAACATCTTTTTGATGCGTTTTGTTGTTTCGATTACGCCGATGGAATGGCCGTGGGCGGTATCAATCACGATGGCATCAACCTGGTTGGCAACCAATGCCGAAGCCCGTTCGATAACATCGCCTGAAACACCAACGGCAGCAGCAACCCTGAGGCGGCCTCTTTCGTCTTTGCAGGCATTTGGCCTTGCCTTAATTTTGATAATATCCTTGTAAGTTATCAGCCCAACGAGTTTGTAATCTTTATCAACCACCGGGAGTTTTTCGATTTTAAATTCCTGAAGCTGGTCGGCAGCTTTTTCGAAATCGGTAAATTCGGTGGTTGTAATCAGGTTTTTGTAGGTCATGATCTCGGTAACGGGGCGATCAGGATTTCGCTCAAAGCGCAGGTCGCGGTTGGTGACAATTCCCACCAGACGATTTCCACGATCAACCACCGGAATGCCGCCAATTCCGTATTCTTTCATAATGTTGAGGGCATCGCGGACTTTGGCGCTTTTATCGAGAGTTATCGGGTCGAGGATCATACCGTTTTCGGCACGTTTTACCTTTTTAACTTCGTTGGCCTGTTTTTCGATGCTCATATTTTTATGAAGCACCCCAATACCGCCTTCCTGAGCAATTGCAATCGCAAGTTTATGCTCGGTAACCGTGTCCATAGCAGCCGAAACTATAGGAATATTCATCCTTATTCCGGCAGTAAAAAACGTGTTAAGTTCGACCTCACGGGGCAATACTTCGCTGTAAGCAGGCAGAAGTAGCACGTCGTCGTAAGTCAATCCTTCTTCGGTGAATTTATCCTGATTCAGAGCCATTTATGACAGATTTTTAAAATTGCGGCAAATGTACTAAAATTGAGCTTGATAGCATGTCCCGTAACCTGATTTCGTTGAAATTTGTTCACATTCAAAAGGTAGGAATTACTCTGAAAAGCTGGATTAATCTACCTTACAACCGTTACTGTTCCACGCTTTTCGATATTCTGGCCTTCGGGAGTCCTGTACAGGAGGAGGTAAACATAGCTGTCGGAATCAACATATTCGCCTTTATGTTTGCCATCCCAGCTTTTGGTAAAGTCCTGTGTTTCAAAAATCATTTGTCCCCATTTATTAAAAATCGAAAAACTGTAACCGGCAGCGTCAATAAAAGCGGTTAAGGGTTTAAAAATATCGTTTGGTGGCAAGCCCGGGGTAAAGGCGTTGGGCAAAATAACCCTGGTTTCCTGACTGATTTCGACTTCATTGGAGGTGCTTGCATCTTTAAAATTCTCAAAGCCATTGTCACCATTATTTTCGATTGCCACAACATAGTAGCTAAAAACACCTTCCTGGTTTGTCAAAAATGAAACATCGTCGGT
>CAIYZW010000815.1 GCA_903930725.1 uncultured Bacteroidota bacterium | reverse complement strand
TTAGGTTCGAATGCAATTGTTACCAATGGCTTATTTAATGTTGATGAATGGTCATTCAATGATGGAACAAATGCCAAGTTGGGAACAGGAAATACTGCCTACCTGAAAAACTTGTATTTTCCGACAGATTCTGATGCCGAATTTGGAAACCTTGTTGGGCTTCCATATTCCAAAATAATCAATTACGAAAAAGGTAAAACATATTATCCTATAAGAGTAGCCGGAAATTTTACGATACAAACCGGCGCTTACTGGTGGCCACAAGTTGATCTTTATGTAAACGGAGTTGCTGACATACAAAGCGGCGCTGGAATAGAATTAATTGGCAACGTTAACGTGTATCTAAATTCACCATTTAACTTAAACGGTGCCTTTGTTGTGGGCGTTGGTAATGTTTTATGTCATGGAGCTTTCTCAACTGCTCCCGGAAGTACTTTATGGATAGATGGTGGTAGCTTCATTGTGGATGCCCCGTTTCATTTTGCTAAAGGTTTTGAATTCCTAAATGGAAATCTAATAATGCCTGCCGGATTGCTTGAAATAACTCACAATAGCATAAATTTCGGACCAACTGCCACAACTGCGGTTAGTGGTGGTATTTTAAGAACAGGAGGAGCATTTTATGCTGCAACATCAGGAACATTCCATCCCACAGGAGGAGTTGTTGAAGTAATAGGCTCTGAAGATGATAATGCAATTTATTGCGGAAATGGTAATTTCTTTTATAATCTTTTGATAAACAGATCATCAGGCTCATCGGCATATCTAGCAGTTTACGATATTCTTATTAAAAATAATCTTACTATTCAAAGTGGAATTTTTAATTCAAATGCGCAAAATATAACAATCGAAGGCAACTGGACCAATAATGTTGGCACTGACGGGTTTGCAGAAGGCTCAAACACAGTGAATTTTACCGGCACTTTACCATCGGATATCCTTACCAATGAAACCTTTAACAACCTCACGGTAAGTAAAACCTATATTGGTACTGCCGGCCTTGAAATTCCTACACCTTTAACCGTGAATGTTCTTGGCAATTTAAACCTCACACAAGGAACGTTGCAATTAGATGATAATTCGACACTTAATATTTCGAAAGACATCAACTTTGCGCTCAACGCCGGTTTAAATTCAGCCCCGGCATTTTCAGGTGTAAACATTACAGTTGGTGGAAACTGGAACAACAACAACATCGCGGCTGCCACCGCAAATACCAGCTTTTATGGCGGTACTTCTACGGTAACTTTTAATGGCAGCGACTATCAGTTTGTGAATACCAGTTTTACTTCAGAAAGTTTTCACAACCTAAATATAAATAAACCGGGAGGTTCTTTCAGCCCAAATAATGTTTTAAAAATTGGAGGAAATGTCCTGATATTTAATGGTATCTGGGGCGAATTAACAAGTGGTCTGGCCCATGAATTATCAGGTAACCTTAAAATTTTTGCCGGAGGAGGTTTTTACCCTAAAGGTAACTTTACTTTTACAGGAAGTTCAAACACTACTTTTGAGAATGGTGGAACTGAAAATCATTTCCTGGTTAATGCGCGCATTAATAAGGCTTCATCTGCCAATACGCTCACTTTACTTTCGCCAATATATCTATTTACCGGTGGTACATTAACTGTAGATAAAGGTTCAGTAAATCTAAACGGCAATTATTTTCGGGTGGTAGGAAATGTGAACATTAACAATGGTGGTAAAATTGCCATCAACAGCGATGCATGGCTGGAGGTTGGTGATGCTGACGCTTTAAATATAAATTCGGGTGGCACATTGGAAGTTATCGGAACTGCCGGGCATCCGGCAAAAGTTACCCGTAGTGGCGGATATTATGCTTTTAATGTAAATTCGGGAGGTATGATCAGTGCAAACAATGCTATATTTGAATTTACCGGAACCAACAATGGATTAAATGTTAAATCGGGAGCCATCATTGATGCCACCAATTGTTTTCATAATTGTACCTTCCAACATGGAGATCCTTCAGTTGCCAATGCCTCATTGCTTACCATTGATAACAATCAGATCATTACAGCTAGTAATGCGATATTCCCAACATTAGGCACCGCAAGAAATGTAACTAAAAATGTAAATGCCGGTCATGTCACTTTTTTTAATGCCACCGGCGCTTTTGCGGGTGCTGCTTATGAAAAAGACCCGTATAACCTGGTTGATTGGTACACACCAACGCTATCTGCATCACCATTGGTTTTAAATGTAAATTCTCCAGCCGGAACAACCACTTTTGACATTACCTCAAACCTGGCATGGACGATTGCTGAAAGTTCGTCCTGGTTCTCCGTAAATCCGGTAACGGGAAGCAACAATGCAACCATCACGGTTACTTTCGACCAAAATACCTCGGCGAGCAGCCGTTCAGGAAATATCACGATTTCTGCTGCCGGCGTTCCTGAT
>CAIYZW010000814.1 GCA_903930725.1 uncultured Bacteroidota bacterium | reverse complement strand
TTCAAAATTATGTGCGTCGTCTTCATCTTTAAAAATCCATCCCGAAATGTCGGCAGGTGTTTCGTCAATATTATAAATTTCAACCCAGTCGCCGGTATCAAATCCGGTGGCCGATTTATAATTTATCTCATTAAAAATTACATTGTAAATCCCAAAATTATAAAAGTAAGCACCGATGTCGGCACGTGTGCCGTCGGGATCGGGCAAACTTGCCGGGTCTCCGGCATTTATGCAGGGCGATTCGGGAAGAAGTTGAAAATTGCTGTCGGCAGGAGATACAAAAAGTGGATCGCTAAAAATATTACCGGTCCCCGGCATATTAAGATCATCACAAAGCGAATAACTGATGCTGTATGAAGAATACTGGTCGGCACTCAAAACCTGCTCGATTGAGTTACTTATGGCCGTATTGATGATGTTGATGTGACCACCGCCACTTCCTTGATATTTTTCATAAAGGTAGATGCTTGTTTTGTTTCCGTAAAGCGTATTGTTTTTACTGGTTGCGTGGGCGTTGTTTTTAAGATTTATACCTTGTTTGCAACCGACAATCAGGTTATTTTCGATAAGCATGTTCTGGCAGGTATCGAAGGTAATGCCATTATCTATAGCGTCGAAAATTATATTTCCCGAAACCAGGGCATTTATAGAATGATTCATATCAACGCCATCGTCGTGTGGGTTGATAATAATATTGTTTATTACAGTGCCCCCATTAATGTACAAATATTCGACTGCATCAGGCACATCACGGAAATAACTGTTTTCGACATTTGCTGTTTCCGGATAGGTAAAAATCAATCCTTCGCCACTATTATTCCCGATAAAGGTGCTGTTTTTAACCGTAATATTTCCACCAAATGAAGTGAAAAACCCATCAGACCAATATAAATTCCTGTCATTAAACTGGTAAAAATTCTCAAGGATTACGTCCGAAAAATACATGTCCAAAGTACCATTAATTAACTTAACGTGCTTGAGGACACATGGTCCGGTTGCATTGTAGGGGATAATTTTTCCCCAGCCGTTGATGTTACTTGCGGGCATGAAGGTAATTGGCTCAGCCAGCGTACCTTCGGCATACAATTCGCCAAAAACATTTATCGAAACCGAATCGGAAAAGATAATTTCGACCCCTTTTTCGATTTTTAACAGCACATTTGACTCAACTTCAACATTACAATCAACAAAGTAAGGAGAGTTTGCTTTAGTCAACGTCAGGTCTTCGCTTATCAAACAAGGAAGGGTTTGTGTTGCCACGATGGTTAATGGATTTCTTGAATCAAAAGCATCCACTTCGTAAACACCTTTTATAGATGTAACTTTCCAAAAATAATTTCCAACGGCCAGATTATTAAGTGTCAGAAAAGAGTCGGTAATATTTTCGTAGATTGTTGTTGTTTCGGGCTCAAAGGCATTTGTTGTAAGCGAAAAACGGTACTTAATTGTTCCTCCGTCCGGGTCAACTGAGGGCGTCCAGTGAAAAGTGACATTTGGCTCGAAAAAACCAGGCGTTCGCACGCAAACAAAAGTAGATTGAATATGGTCGAACTGCCATTGAATCTGATCTGCCCAATTGGCGATATAATTTTTCTCGATGTTCACTTTATCGAGCCATTCCTGAACATCCAAAATATCATCGGTGGTATCCTGGGCAACGGAGGGCTGTAAAACGATAACTAAACTATCAATCATAGGCCAAAAGTTTGCAGTTGTCAAAACCTGGCTTCCAATTTCCTGAACCCGGCTACGGATATCTGCAAAAATGGCCGGATTGAGCAAAGCCCTTTCGAGGAAAGGATTATCATGAACCCAGGGGGCTGACGAATTTGTATAATTTTTCCAGGAATAAACCGAAAGTGTTTTGTCGAGATCCCAGGGCATCATTTCCCATTTATTGTTTCCGTTTACATCGTGGTACATGAAATAATTATGATAATATGTGCTTTGGTTCGAAACAATCATGTTGCAGGCTATGATGTTGATCATCTGATCGTAATCCATTTGCTGCTGGCAAAATGCAGGATACTCGGCATCGCTTACTGCATTTATCTGATTGATAAAAGCTGCGAGATCTTCCTTATTTCCATTGCCTGCTTTTTCCTCCCAGAAATTTGTAAGATCGTCGTAGACGCTCAGGGATGAGCCGTCAGCCGAAGCTTTGTAAAGATTTCCGTCGGGGTCGTAACCATTGGCTGCCAAAAATTGTTCGTCCACATTTTCGATGCTGTTGTAAAGACCGAAAAAAGAGCCATTCACATAAAGTCGTGCAAAATCGGTATCAAAACAAGTTTGCCCCGATTGTCTGAAAACCCTGCTGCTTACAAAAGCCCTGATATAACTTTTATCTTCCCATTCGGCATTAAAATTTAATTCATAACGGCCGTTTGAAAATGGGTCGGATTCAAATTTTACTTTGAGTGATTTTTTTGGCAGGTAGCGCGAACCATCACCACGAATACGCATCTGGACATCGGTCCAGGTTAGCCCATTGCAGGTAAGTGTAATCGGGATGTACAAATCCTCCAGATAATTGGCATAAATATATGCTAAGTCATCAGGGTTGCAGGTGATAAAATATTCTTTAACCTGGTTTAGCCCTTTGGTGTTAATAACAAACATCAGGACAAAAATGACTGTGGTTAAAATTTTTCGCTTCATTCTAATTGGAGGTTTTGATAAGTTTTTTGGTCAGAATATTAATTCCATCTGTAATGTTGACAAGATAAATTCCTGTTTTAAAGTTTGATACATCAACAATTTCGTTTAACGATCCATTATTGGTTTGGATATTCTTTTTAAATATGGCTCTTCCCAGATTATCGAAAATGGTAATCTGACATTCGGTAAAATCGAGGCCGTCAATTATTAAACTAAAAGTGGCAGATGCAGGATTTGGTGCAATAACAAAACGTTTTTCGGCAATTTCGGCAATTGATTCACTGCAGGTAAATGCCAAATCATCTTCATCCAGATCAAAAAAGTTGAGGATAAATTCGCGCATATAGCAGGGTCGTTCCCGGGCAAACGAATTAAGTGTGAAATTAATATCATCAAGCCAGCCCTGGTGGCTGCGCGGGAATTGCCACCGGTCAATGTGCCGGTCAATATCATGTTCGTATTGTTGTGTAAAGATGCTTATTTGATTTAAAACCGTGTCGCGCTGGAAAGTGGTTTTGAGTAAACTGTCGAAGCGGCTGATGAACTGATGTTTAAATTCATCGCTTTTAAGTAAATTCCTGAAAAGGAAAGTAGCCCAGGTTAGGGTTTGGTAGCAGGTATCGCCTTCGAAAGTCACAAAATCAAGGGTGTTAAAAGCGTAATCCATGTAACAGTTGTCGAGATCGAACAAAATCCAGCGCCATTTTGCGCCGGGCGCCCTTTCGCGCCAATATCCGATGTTGCTTCCAGGCCAGTCGTTGTTGTTAAAATAGATTTCGACAATCTGGTAATCAATGTAATTCTCAATATCCATGCGCTTTTTGATGGAATCGTAATGCTCCTGATCCGATAAATCGTTGTTTTCGATGTATTCGAGCATATTCAGATAATCGGTATTTGAGCCTTCTTCGATCTCTGAATTGTTTTCCAGCATATCAATGCTGTCGGGTTCGATATTGTACTTTAGTCCCAGCGAATATTTGTCAATCCGGTCACGAATGATTTGTGTGCCCCAATATTCGCCGTTAATAAAAACGGTTACAGGCCTGTAATACATCAAATCGAGGTTAAGATCTTTCACCAGGTCATGGGTCATTTCATCTTTAAAAAAGGTCTGGCTTCCATCGGCATACGAAGAGCGGATCAGAAACCTTTTAAATTTATCCTGATCCGAATTTATCATCAAAGGGTAGGTAAAATAACCCTCACCAAATTCGCTGCGGGCATACACCCTTAACGTTTTTTGCGGCGCATGCCGGGTTATTTTGCCGTGCATCCTCAGACCAACTTCAAGATCAAGCGTAAGGTTTCCACTGTCTTCAAAATATTCGAGATGAGCCGGCCTTTCCCATTCATCGCCTTTTTGAAAATAATTGCCCGAAAAATCTGTATCGAGCGTATCCCAGAATACACCAGGAACATAGATGCCTGTATTAAAATCGAAAAGATTTAAGCTGTCGGTGAGAATCGAAACGATCGGATATTTTGTTTCGGTAAAAATGGCGGTGTCAACAAAATAAGTGGCTGATAAAACGGGGCTTCGGAATTCGCCGTTAAGGTATGAGGCGGCTCTTACAACATTGGCCTTGGCCACCGGGCCGTTGGGAGGATACCACCTTCTGAAATAATCTTTAAGTTTGGCTGGACTGGTCGGGATCAGCGAGAAATAATCGGGGCAGGTGTCGCGGAAATAAATCGGCACCGAATCGCTGTACATAAACGATGATGTATCGGGAATGCTGCCGTCGAGGGTATAAAAAATAGTATCGAAAGGGTTCGAAGTTTCGATGGCAAGTTTAAAGGGTTGTTTGTAAAAACCAGCAGGCATCGAAAACGAAACATTAATGCCAGCATTATTCATGCTTCCGGGAGTAGCTGTTCCAAGAAACATCAATCCGGCCCAACCATCGGGAAACCTGCCAAAAGATTGATCGTCCGACAATTCAACTGGCTGCATCAGATCGAATCTTACACCATTTGAGTCGCTCAGGAGCAGGTATTCGCCTTCATTTTTTATCTTAAAATTTGTATGTAACTCGGTGGTATCAGGCCTGTCTTTGCCGCTGGCAAAAATTACAATAAAAGTCTTCGGAAGAAAGGTCATTTCAGGAAATCGCCATTTTGCCGGCACAATTGTATCATCCGAAAACATAAAACCCTTCAGATTAACAGCTGCCTCACCACGGTTATAAATTTCGATCCAATCCGAAAAATCGCCATCCGAATCCTGCAAAGTGCTTGTGTTGGACGACATGAATTCGTTAATCACAATTTCCTGAGAAACGATGGTGTTAATCATCAAAAACATTAAACCAGCAAAAAGCAACGCAAACCTTTTCATGCAGCAAAATTAGCGTTTTTTGGCAAAGTAATCAGTTGCCGTAATTAACATAAACTATACCCTGTTTTTTTATTTCCTTATGAATCGGTTTAAATCTTCGCCTCCGGGAAGTCCCAATCTTCAAAAACTATTACATTTGCCTTGATTAAAAAATCCAAAAGCTATTTAATTATGATGAAGCACATTTTCTCAGCACTGATTATTTTCACGATTTCAGGATCATTATCTCCAGCCTTTTCGCAGGATAAACCCGATTGGGAAGGTGGTTTCCCCGATGGCTGTACCTCGATAACCTGCGGCAAATTAGCCACTGCCGATGGCTCCGTGATAACCTCACACACCGACGACAGCCACCGCACCCGCTCAAACATTAATATTATTCCGGCACAAACATTTAAAAAAGGCACCACAATGCCAATGTACAAGCGTGTTCCGTGCGATACCACCACCATGCCCTCGTATGCCGACATCGAAGTCGGCCGGATTCCACAGGCAGAATCCACTTTTGGATTTATCAACTCAGCTTATCCATGCATGAACGATCAGCAGCTTGGCATAGGCGAATCAACATTTGGTGGACGCTCCGTTTTGCAATCCGACAACGGCCTTATCGACTGCCAGCGGCTTTGCCAGTTGATGGTTCAACGGTGCACCACAGCACGCGAAGCAATAAAATTAGCCGGTAATCTTACCAACGAATTTGGCTGGAACGACGAAGGCGAATGTTTAACCATTTCTGATAAAAATGAAGTCTGGCATTTCGAGATTGTTGGCCCGGGCAAAGGAAACAAAGGCTCCATCTGGGTTGCCCAGCGTGTTCCCGACGATCATGTGGCTGTAAACGCCAATGCCAGCACCATCAAAGAAATTGACCTCAGTAAGCCAGATTATTTTATGGCTTCCGAAAATATTTTTAAAATGGCCACCGACAGCGGCTGGTGGAAAAAAGATCAGGAACCTTTCAGGTGGTGTTATGCTTACGCCCCCGAAACCCGCACTTCGCTTGCCTCACGCCGCCGCGAGTGGCGCGTTTTCGATCTCGTGGCCCCTTCGCTCAAACTCGATCCCAACCAGGAAAACTATCCTTTCTCGGTAAAACCCGACAAAAAAGTCACACTCGCACAGTTGGTCACGATTTTTAAAGATTATTACGAAGGCACCGATTTCGATATGGTAAAAGACCAAACCGTAACCGACAAAGACGGCAAAACCATCATTTCGCCACTCGCCAACCCGCATCAACCTTACGATGCCAATAAACTCTTCAAAACAAACGGTGGCTGGGGTTGGCTTGGCGAACGCACCATTGCCCGCTGGTACACCATGTACGCCACCATAATCCAAAGCCGAAGCTGGCTCCCCAACCAAATTGGCGGCGTAGTATGGCTGGCCATGGACAATGTGGCAACTTCCATTTACATCCCGGTTTATTGCAGCGTAACCGATTTACCCGCGCCTTACAAAACCGACGGACGACTCACCGGTTTCTCCGACAAATCGGCCTGGTGGGTTTTCAACCGTTTAGGTACTTTAACAGCCCAACGCTGGGGCGACATGCGCCACGATGTTGATGCCGTGTGGAATCCCTGGCAAAAAGAAATGTTCGACAATCAGAAAGCCATCGAGCAGGAAGCCCTTGGCCTTTACAATGCCAAAAAACCAGCCGCAACCATCGAATATCTCACAAAATACACCAACACCTGGGGCGACAAAGTCCTTAAAAAAGCCTGGTGGCTCGGCGATTTCCTCTGGACAAAATACGATGAGAAGTTTTAATATGAACAAAATTTACTTTTTGTTGGATTACAAAACAATCCCCCAACCCCAATCAAATTATCTTTATCTTTGCTGTGTTTTAAAAATTACCATCTTATTTTAATAAGAAGAAACATTGGGACTATACCATGATTGAAACTCACATTAAACATTAAAACTATGAAAAACTATGGATTACTAATCGTTGGCTGGTTTACAATAATGCAGCTTACCGGGCAAAATTATTTCCCCCTTGTGCAAGAAAATAAAGACTGGAAAGTAATGCAGGTAATTCAGGGAATGCAAGACACAACTTTTTATACGATAACCTATTTATTTGAAGGCGATACTATAATTAACAACCTTAACTATTTAAAGGTTTATAAAACAACGGAGGAAAACCCGGTAAACTGGACTTTCGAAGGCTGTATTCGTGAAGATGAAGACAAAAAAGTGTTTTTTCATCGCTACGGTGTTAACCGTTTGAAATACGATTTTGGCGCTCAACCGGGCGATACAATTGATATTGCTATGAACATCTCTACAACAAAATTAATAGTCGAAGCAATCGACTCGGTTTACATAAATGGTAGCTTTCGGAAGACAATTTTGCTCAGATATGAAGAGAGTAATGATTACGAAAAATGGATCGAAGGCATTGGAAGTAACAGAGGAATTTTGCAAAGTGGTACAGCCGGATATTTTGGAGGTTGGTATTGGTTTTTATGTATGTCCGAAAATGGAGAAT
>CAIYZW010000813.1 GCA_903930725.1 uncultured Bacteroidota bacterium | reverse complement strand
TAATTTTTCAGGATTATCCTTTTGCGATTGCCTGTTCTTCATCACAACTTATGCCTTACGCCTTAATCCTTATGCCTTACATCTAAAACTCCTTCATCCATTCAAAAACCTGGTAATGCTCACCGTTCATGCCAACGGCTTTGTAAACTTCCTGCGCCCGCACATTGGTTTTGTCAACATAAAGCCTGATTCCACCAACGTTTGTATCATTTTTGGCTAAAATTTTTACAAAGTCATACATCCTTTTAAAAATGCCCTGCCGACGGAATTCAGGAATCACATAAACCGACTGCAACCACCAAACCTGGGCATTGCGCCAGTCGCTCCACTCAAAGGTTGTGAGCATCGAGGCGATGATTTGTCCATCTTTTTCGGCAACAAAATATTGCCCGAATCCTGGTTTTTCAAAAACTGCATTCACCCCTTTTCCTACCGTTTCGGCCTCGAGTTGCAAATTTTCGGTTTCAATGGCCATTTTAAGTTGAAATGCAGCAATGGCAAGGCTGTCATCAATTTTTGCTAATCTTATCTTAGGTTCCATTCCTGAAATTTAATCTGTTTACAATAATTGGATTTAAGATGTCGTTTTAAATGCGATAATTTTAAAGGACAAATTTCTTAACTACTTGCAGGCTCCTCAATTTTTTGAGGAGCTTTTTTATTTGAGTGCATCATACAAAATTTCGATGGGATGAAACGCCCTTTTGCCCGTCCCGTCTTTGATCTGATGCCTGCACGAAGTTCCCGGAGCGGCAATCAAAACCTCATCCGGTGTCTTTCGGACTTCAGGGAAAAGAACCAGTTCGCCAACTTTCATCGAAACTTCGTAATGTTCGGCTTCATAGCCAAAAGAACCAGCCATGCCGCAACAGCCGGATTTTATTTCGTCGACTTCATAATTTTCGGGAAACGACAACATCACTTTTGTTGGCGCTGTTGAGGCAAGCGATTTTTGATGGCAATGACCGTGCAACCTGATTTTCTTGTTTTTTGAAGTAAAAAGCTCCTTCTTTATCCGTCCTGCTTTGATTTCGCGTTCGATAAATTCATCAAACATCAGGCATGATTTCGACAATTTTACTGCTTCAGTTTTGAGTTCTTCACCCACCAATTCGGGGTATTCATCCCTGAAAGTTAAAATTCCGGAAGGCTCGATTCCAATTAAAGGATTCTGTTCACTTACCAGATTTTTCAAAGCATTTACATTAAAAATGGCCAGCTCCTTTGCTTTTCGTACCAGGCCTTTTGATAAAAATGTCCGTCCGCTTTCGCGATGATTTGCAATTTCGACCTGATAGCCAAGCCGTGTAAGCAGTTTTATAGCTTTGACGCCGATTTGGGTGTCGTTGTATTCGGTAAATTCATCCACAAAAAGATACAATTTGCCGATGGGATTTTTAGGATTTAAATAGGCCAAATACTTTGAAACCCAGGTGCGAAGCGTGATTTTGTAAAGTAGCGGAATGCTGCGCTTTGGCGCAAAACCCAAAACCCACTTCATCAACCCGGAAGTGATTTTATTTTTAAACACAAAATTGGTAACCGAAGGGACGATTGCTCCAAGTTTATTTAGTGAAGAAATGTAGGCAATAGCCCTTGTACGCAGCGGGATGCCGTTTTCGTCGTAGTAATGCTGCAAAAATTCGGCTTTGTATTTCGCAATATCCACGCTCGACGGACATTCCGATTTGCAACCCTTGCACGAAAGGCACAAATCCATCACATCATAAATTTCGTGATGATCAAAAGGATTTTTCTTTGTCGAATTTGTAAGAAACTCCCTGAGTGTGTTGGCGCGGGCGCGGGTTGTAGCGTTTTCGTTGCGTGTTGCCATGTAGCTTGGGCACATCGTCCCACCAATGATTTCGGTTTTGCGGCAATCGCCCGAGCCATTGCATTTTTCCACTGCCCGCATCATGCCGAGGTCGTGCGAAAAATCAAAAATTGTATGCAGAACTTTTGTTTCTGCTCCAGGAACATACCGCAAATTGGTTGTCATCGAGGGCGTATCCACAATTTTGCCGGGATTGAAAATATTGCTGGGGTCCCAGGTATTTTTGATTTCTTTAAGCAGGCGATAGTTTTTTTCACCAATCATCAGCGGGATAAATTCGCCACGAAGCCGGCCATCGCCGTGCTCACCACTGAGTGAACCCCGGTATTTTTTAACCAGTTTTGCAGTTTCGATAGCCACTTTGTAAAAAAGTCCGACATGCTCAGGATTTTTCAAATCAAGCACAGGC
>CAIYZW010000812.1 GCA_903930725.1 uncultured Bacteroidota bacterium | reverse complement strand
CCTGCAAACAGTAAATGCACTTTAGCTTATGATTTATCATTATTGTCGTACAAAGTAAGCCATTTAAAAACGCGTGAGTATTTTCCCGGGGTTGCCGACAGCGGGTTTGTAACAACCTACAATGTCTCGGTAACGCCGCCAATCCCGATAGCCACACCCAAATATAACTGGAGTGCTTTTTATCAGAGCGATTATGAATACGACGAAATAATCAATTCGATTGATGTGGCCGGCTTACCTTCCGGTTCGTTCAAAATTGTCTGTGGCCTTAAAAGTGGCAACTCGTATTACGATACTCAAACGTTTACCCAAAACAGTGTTCCTTACCAATATTCGCTTAACCTCAACGGAACTGATAATTTTATACAGACTTCCCAAAAAATTTCCTGCCCCACCAGTGGTGAAATTTCCTTTTATTTCAACACTACTTCAAAAGATGGCGGGGTTTTATTATCATTTAGCCAAACCAAAAACGGTGTTGGCAGCACCCGTACTGAGCGGTTGTTCCTTTTGGAAAAAGATGGCTCTCTAAGATTTCAGGTCATGTCGGGATACGTTTTGTATGGCGAGCACGCTTACAACGACGGGCAATGGCACAATGTTACGGGGTCTTTTGGAGGCCTCTCAGCAGAGTTGTACATTGATGGCTCGTTGGTTGACCACAAAGCCATTCCCTATTTATCCGGCTACGATGGCTATTGGCTGGTTGGCAGGAATCACGCCAACAAATCTGAAGAAATACGGGCACTGGCCGAATATTATAAAGGCTCGCTGGCCGAAATTTATTTTTGGCGCACGGACAAAAACCGGGGCGAAACATTGTACCGGCTTGCTGACGGACAAGGAGTAACTGTTTTGGATTCGAAAGGGAGCAATCATGGAACTTTGAGCGGTAATTTGCAAAAATGGGTCAAGGTTAACCGAAACCTTTCGTACATCACCTGGAAAGGAAATATGATAAACAAACCTGCCGGCAATTACACTTTTTTTGTCGAGCTTTTTTATGAGGGCGGGCCGGCAAACGGGATTTATTATCCAGTTGGGAATTTTATTATCAAAGATCCGCTGCCTGGCTACACCTTTGACTATAATTTTAACCAGGGTATCGGCTATTTTAATGAAGGTGTTTTTCTTAATAATATAATCAGTTTTTTTACAGATTATACCCTGCAAGGTACAACACATTGGAAGGAAGACTTCCTGCAGGGAGTTTTTCTGTCGCCTTCGCACAATGTTATCAGTAAAAGGATTTTTACTTACACGCAAACAAACCAGTATTTTAACCTGGCTTTTGATATGGGCGATGCGGCTCCCGGCAGTTATTTCAGCTTTCAGAGCGGCTTTATTACCACCACCGGCGACACATCCGTTCAGCATACTTTTTCGGTGCCGGTTTATATCAACCAAATGATTGCACCAACGGTTTCGGGTGATTATGGTCCATTTTTACAGGCCATTGCCCCCGGTTGCATGGATCAGGAAAATACTTTTACCATTGCCACCGAAGAATTAGACGACATGAGCAAGATAACTGGTAAATTTTATGATAACACGGGGATTTTGGTTGCCCAACAAAATGCTGTAAAAGTCAACGACACTACCTGGCATCTAACCTACAACATGGGGAAACTCCCACCCCCTCAGGCAAATCTGAAAATTGAATATTATCTTGGTCAAGACCCTGACCCGGTCCTCATCGAAGGCCCGTATCAGATTATCATACACAAAACCCGCCCACGCTGGTTCGATTTTATAGCTGATACATGTTTTCACAATGTTCAGGAAAGCGGCGATGAGGTAACTTTTTCGTTATTAACTTATTTGAGCGAAGAAAACAGAACGGTTAAAACTTCGACATTTAAAGTCCCCAAAGGGGTGCCGATATTGGGCGAAACAAGTATTACAACAGGAACTCCTACCGTTGAAGTTTATCTGAAATTCATCAAATCGTTAAATAAACTCGAAATTGATGAGCCTCCGGTATTCAGCAAAAGTTTATTTATTTTCGAATTTGGG
>CAIYZW010000811.1 GCA_903930725.1 uncultured Bacteroidota bacterium | reverse complement strand
GGTAATCTGACTTACACTTATGGCCAAAACGAAACCCTCGATGAACCGGTTAGCCGGATTCCCCCACTACATGGGCGTCTTGGACTTTATGCAACTTGTCCAAAAGGCTACTGGGTGCGTGGCGAATGGCTTGCTGCCACGAAACAATACAGGCTTTCGTCTGGTGACGAAGCTGATGCACGAATCCCCGAAGGTGGAACTCCCGGATGGAATGTTTTTAATATAAGGGCGGGTTACGACTGGAAATGGCTCGGACTAACTGCCGGCCTTAACAATATCTTCGATGAAGCTTACCGCACACACGGTTCGGGCGTTGATGGGGTAGGACGAAGTTTTTGGCTTGCTTTGAAAATAGGATTTTAACCTTCACTGCTAAACCGGATTTCTTTTTATCTCCTTGTAATGCAACTATATCTAATTTTGCCGCCTTCAACTCTTGTTAAAGAATGATTGGCAAATAGAAGTTTCATTATGAGAACAGTGTTTTTGGTATTGCTTTATGTTTTACCTGGGTTTGTTACCACAATCCTTAAAGCTCAGGATGTTTCTGTAAGCCCGCTGATGGTGGGAACGGGAACCTATCTGGGATTATCAAAACCGCTTCGCGAAATCCCAGCTATGACTGAAGTTGAGTTCCGTAAAATGGCTCTGCTGGCGGACAAGCCACGTAACGAGGAGTTACAAAACAGATCATATCCGTTTGAAGAAACTGCTCTGCCAAAAGGTAACGACCCTGCCTGGCAAAAGGAAATGGGAAATTTTGAATCGGGAAAAGCACCAATTGTGAGTTTCGATGGGCAGATTTCGCCTTATTATCCTCCGGATGCCAATGGTGCAACCGGTCCAAACCATTTTATGCAGACCGTGAATGCATCTTATTCGATTTACAATAAAACAGGAAACCGGCTGGTTGGTCCTACCAATCTTAACTTATTATTTGCTGGTGTAACCGGTTCAACCTGCAACGACGGCGACCCAATATTACTTTATGACGAACAAGCCGACCGTTGGATAGTTGCTGAGTTTTCGATTTGCGGAGCAAACGATTACATGCTTGTAGCGGTTTCTCAAACCAACGATCCAACCGGAAGTTGGCACTGTTACTCATTTGATGTTGCCGATATGCCTGATTACGAAAAATTCGGTATCTGGCGGGACGGCTATTACATGGCAACGAATACCCCTGGCCTAAATAAAAGTGACATTTATGTGTTTCAGCGCTCACAAATGCTCATAGGTGGAACCGCCCAAATGGTAGGTTTTGATAATCCTTATCGGCCAACTACCATTGGCGGATTTGTATGCGTTCCTCCGGTTGATAACGACGGAGCCTTTGCCCCGGCAGGTTCACCCGGCATTTTTGTAGCTTTTAACGATGATGCCATAGGTGGGGGCAGCGACCAACTCTGGGTTTATGAACTTGCTGTAAACTGGACAACACCAGCTTCATCAACTTTTGTCAGGGTGCAAGAGCTTTCGGTTGCTTCTTTTGATAGCAATTTTGGCCCTAATTGGAACAATATCAGCCAGCTTGATCCAACCAAAAAGTTAGATGCTATCCCGCAAGTGGTAATGAATGTTCCACAATATCGCAACTTTGGAACTTACCAAACCATGGTTTTGTGCCATACTGTTGACGTTGACAACACCGACCATGCCGGAATACGATGGTATGAATTACGAAAAACATCTTCAACCTGGTCAGTCAGGCAACAGGGAACTTATGCTCCTGATGCCCATTCCCGGTGGATGGCCAGCATCAGTTTAAGTGGTTATAGCTCCATTGGGCTTGGATATTCGATTTCGAGTTCAACGATCAACCCCGGAATACGCTACACCGGACAATCTCCTACCGAATATGCCACCGCAAGCGGAATTCTTGATGTTGCGGAACAGGTAATTATTTCCGGTACAACCTCACAAACGGCCTATAACCGCTGGGGCGATTATTCCAGTATTTGTCTTGATCCAACTGATGATTTTACTTTCTGGTACACCAACCAATACATAGGTACAAGTACTGCCCGAAAAACCCGGATTGCATCTTTTCAAATCGGCAGTATGCCAGCTTTTCCCGACCTGACGGTTCTCATTCCGGCAGCCAATCCCGCTTCAATATCGGCAGGTCTTACCACCACAGCCTCCTGCACCATCCTGAATCAGGGAACAGCCTCAGCACAGGCTTCGGTATTAAAATATTACCTTTCATCTGACAATGCCTATAACGCCGGCGATTTATTGCTGGGTTCAGATAATGTACCGGCACTAAACATCACTCAAACCACGGCCATCAGTGAAATTGTAACAATTCCGGTAGCCACAGTTCCCGGAACCTGGTACATTTTATTTTTCGCTGATGCTAATTTGCAGGTAGCTGAGAGTAATGAAACCAACAATGTTGGATATTTCCAGATTACTGTAACACCGGAGATTTTAAACCCCGACCTGACTATTCTTAATCCTGCTGTTAATCCGGTTTCAATAGAAGCCGGGCAAACCACAACAGGATCGTGCACCGTGAAAAACATAGGCAATGGCCTGGCTCCGGCTTCGGTTCTAAAATATTATCTTTCATCCAACAATACTTTCAGCGGCGATGATTTACTCCTTGGGTCGGATAATGTTGGTGCGCTTGCATCACTGGCCACAATTAATGAGAGTGAAATTGTTACAATTCCTCTGACAACCACAGCCGGAACCTGGTTTATTTTATTTTTCGCGGATGCTGACGGACTTTTAACGGAAAATAATGAAACCAATAACGTTGGATATAAGCAAATTACCGTTACTACTAACGGATGGATAATTTGCCCCCAATCAACCTCGATGTGTATTTCTGAGGCATCTTATGTTTTATCCGGTGGCTTGCCTGTTGGTGGCACATATTCGGGGGATGGCGTAGTTAATGGTGTTTTTTATCCTCAAAACGCTGGTACGGGAAATCATCAAATCAGTTATTGTTTTACTTTTCCATCTCAGCAAACTGTTTGCTGCAATTTCGATATTTCGGTAACGGGCGCAATTTTCAATCTTCCTGCAGGATGGAGCGGTTTGTCGAGTAATATTGTTCCGGATAATCCTGTGATATCTTCGATCATGAACCCGCTTGGTCAAAATCTGACCATCCTTTACAATTATGACGGGATGTACTGGCCTGAAGCCAACATTTATACAATTTCAAACTGGAATAGCTTTTCGGGCTATTTTATTAAAGTTGCAGGCACTACAAATATTTCTTTTTGTGGATCCGAAAACCAGGAAAAAACCTTAAATCTACCGGTTGGCTGGAGCCTGATTCCTGTGCTTGGTGCGGGAAGTTATGATGTTGAAGCACTTTTTGCAAATGCACCGGGTTTGGTTGTTTTAAAGGAAATTGCGGGCATGGGAGTTTTTTGGAGAGATTATCAGATAAACACGCTTGGCACTTGTAATGCAGGCAAGGCTTATCTTGTTTTGATGAATTCGGCAGGAACAATTACTTTTCCTCCGGTTCCGTCAAAGTGTTCAGTTTTGGATACCACTCAGGAAGAAATGACGCTTTCGCCCTGGAATGAAGTGGTTGCAAGCCCTGCGTCGCACATTATAGCTTTTGACACCAAAGAAAATCCATTCGAAAAGGATGATATTGTTGGCGGATTTACACCTGATGGCTTGTGTGCCGGATTTACAACCATCGAAAATCCAACGGCTTCATTTGCTTTGAGTTTAAACGGGAAAGGCCCTATAACTCCCGGCAGCGAAGGATTTGAAGCAGGTTCCTATATTTCATACAGGCTTTTCAGACCCGGAACATCGGAATTGTTTAGCATCGAAGTAATTTGTAATGATGCTTTTGATAAGGATTTTTTTAAGATAAATGGCTTGTCGGTAATTAATTCGGCAAAGATTTCTCCTGTTTTGGTTAGCAGTATCGAAATGGAAAACCTGTTTATTTACCCCAATCCTTCCGATGGTATTTTTATGATTGGTGGCATTAAAGGCCTGGTAAAAACTGTTGTTACGAATTCACTTGGCAAAGAAATCAAAAGCCAAATGCTTGATTTGCCAGCAAGGCTCGACCTTAGCAGCCAAACTCCCGGCATCTATTTTATTAAGATCGAAAATTCCGGTGGCAGGCTCACACGGAAGCTATTGATTGATTAATTTAACTTAAAAAAACTATCTTAAAACCTTATTAAATGAAAACTGTTTACTTTTACCAATCTGATTTTTGGGATGCATTTTTTTTATAACGAACTTAATTTCATTATTTATGAGAAAAACTTTTATTATTCTACTATTGGCGATGTTTGGATTATCGCCATTATTTATCAAAGCACAGGATACGCCTGTTAGCCCTTCATTTGTTGGCGTAGGTGTTTATCACGGACTATCACAACCACTAAGGAATTTACCGGCTATGACTGCCGACGATTTCCGTAAAATGCAACTTGAGGCTGACATGCCCCGAAATGAAGATCTTAATTATCGTGAATATCCTTTTGCTCAGACTGCGCTGCCAATCGGCACCGACCCTGCCTGGCAAAAAGAAATGGGAAATACTGGAAGCAGTAAAGCTCCAATCGTTACTTTCGATGGACAAACTTCGCCGTACTACCCACCTGATGCCAATGGTGTTGCAGGACCAAATCATTATATGCAGACCATAAATTCGGTTTACGCCATTTACACAAAAACAGGTAGCCTGGTGGCTGGCCCCACCAATTTGAATCTGCTGTTTAGCGGTGTTACCGGTGCAACCTGCAACGATGGCGACCCTATTGTTTTATACGACGAACAAGCCGATCGCTGGATGGTTGCAGAGTTTTCGATTTGTGGTGCCAACGATTATATGCTTGTTGCAGTTTCCCAAACCAACGACCCAACAGGTGCATGGCACAAATATTCGTTTGATGTAGCCGATATGCCCGATTACGAAAAATTCGGCATCTGGCAGGATGGCTATTACATGGCCACCAACAATTCGGCAGGTAAAGACATTTATGTTTTTGAGCGTTCCAAAATGTTGATTGGCGCAACTGCCCAAATGGTAGGTTTTGATAATCCATACAGGCCGTCAACTATTGATGGTTTTGTTTGTGTTCCTCCGGTTGACAACGATGGAGCCTTTGCTCCGGCTGGTTCGCCTGGACTTTTTGTAGCTTTTAACGATGACGCTATTGGCGGAGGCAGCGATCAGTTGTGGATTTATGAACTGGCTGTAAACTGGACAACCCCAACATCATCAACTTTTGGAAGAACACAACAACTTTCGGTTGCTTCTTTCGACAGTAATTTTGGTGCTAACTGGGATAACATCAAACAACTCGGAACCACCCGCGAATTGGACGGAATTCCGATGGTTGTCATGAATGCCCCGCAATACCGGAACTTTGGCACCTATCAAACCCTGGTTTTGTGCCACACGGTTGATGTTGATAACACCGACCATGCAGGTATCCGCTGGTACGAACTTCGTAAAACAGCTTCAACCTGGTCGGTGCGCCAGCAGGGAACTTATGCTCCTGATGCACATTCGCGCTGGATGGGAAGTATTAATTTAAATGGCTTTGGCGAAATT
>CAIYZW010000810.1 GCA_903930725.1 uncultured Bacteroidota bacterium | reverse complement strand
ATGCCCCAACCAAAATTCATCGAAAAACCAGAGTAAGGCATTCCCCATCCATAACCCATGGACATTCCGAATCCTGAATAGGGCGAGTAACCTATGCCGGTGTAAATGGGTGAGTAATAACCGCAATCATAGCAGGACCCATTAAAACGGTTTATCCTTGAAGCATAATCGTAATCATAATAATCATCCGAGCCATCCTCGATATAATAATATTCGTCAGACGAATCGCCGGAAGGAGCAGGAAGGGCTTCGGTTGAGGAGGCTGATGAGTTTACATTTGAATTATCCTGACTTTCGACATATTTAACTTCAGGATCGGATGTTTGTGTAAACCGCTCTCCTTCGGCATTATTACCATAGTTTAGTCCTGATTCACTTTTTCCATCGGAAAGAGTTGCTGCGTTTCCTGAGGCAGATTTTGGTGTGTAATACACATCATCATAAGCCGAATTTGAAACGTATGATGTCTGACAAGCTGTAAACATCAAAGCTAAGATGACCAATATTCCTGAATTTTTCATAGTGTACCTCCAAACTGATTTATTGTAAAAACGCTGATTAACGTATGCCCGATTAATTATTTATTATTTTTGCACCCATTCAAAAGCATGACAAAAATATTCAAATATTATACCAAAAAAACGAATGGCTAAAGATTTTCCAACCCGTGCTGAAAATTACGCACAATGGTACAACGATTTGGTGATTAAGGCTGATTTGGCCGAGAATTCAGCGGTTAGAGGCTGCATGGTTATTAAACCTTACGGTTACGCTATCTGGGAAAAAATTCAGGCCCAGCTTGATAAGATGTTCAAGGACACCGGGCATTCCAACGCTTATTTTCCGTTGTTTATCCCAAAATCATTTTTCAGTAAAGAGGCCAACCATGTCGAAGGTTTTGCCAAAGAATGTGCTGTAGTTACGCATTACAGGCTTAAAAAATCTCCCGATGGCAAAGGTGTTGTTGTTGACGAGGACGCCAAACTTGAAGAAGAGCTGATCATTCGACCGACCTCAGAAACCATAATCTGGGATACCTATCGTAGCTGGATACAATCCTATCGTGATTTGCCGATTTTAATCAACCAATGGGCAAATGTGGTAAGATGGGAAATGCGCACCCGGCTTTTCCTTCGCACGGCTGAGTTTCTGTGGCAGGAAGGCCACACAGCACATGCAACCATGCAGGAGGCAGTTGAGGAAACCGAAAAGATTTTGAATATTTATGCCGAGTTTGCCGAAAGCTGGATGGCCGTTCCGGTCATTAAAGGCCTGAAATCGCCAAACGAACGGTTTGCCGGCGCTGTTGAAACTTATTGCATCGAAGCTTTGATGCAGGATGGAAAAGCACTTCAGGCAGGCACTTCGCACTTTTTGGGTCAAAATTTCGCCAAAGCTTTTGATGTTAAATTTCTTACCAAAGAAAACAAACTTGAACATGTTTGGGCAACATCCTGGGGCGTTTCTACACGCTTAATGGGTGCATTAATCATGGCTCATTCCGACGATAACGGGCTGGTTCTACCTCCAAAGCTGGCTCCAATCCAGGTTGTGATAGTTCCGATTTATAAAAAGATGGAGCAGTTAGCAGAAATTTCGGTAAAAGCTGAAATCATCAAAAAAGCATTGATTGCAAAAGGTATTTCGGTAAAATATGACGATCGCGATACCCAAAAACCAGGATGGAAATTTGCCGAATACGAATTTAAGGGCGTTCCTGTGCGAATTGCCATCGGCCCAAGAGACATCGAAAATGGTACGGTTGAAGTTGCCCGACGCGATACTCTGGAAAAGGAAACCTACCAGATGATTGATATCGAAACCAAAATCGAAAATCTGCTGGTTCAGATTCAGGATAATATTTACAAAAAAGCTTTTTCATTCAGGGCAGAAAACACATTCCATGTTGATACCTGGGATGAGTTTAAAGATCAGATCGAAAAAGGCGGTTTTGTGTTTGCCCATTGGGACGGCACCCCTGAAACAGAGCAGGCCATCAAGGAAGAAACCAAAGCAACCATCCGCACTATTCCGCTAAACAATCCGCAGGAAGAAGGAAATTGTATTTTTTCGGGTAAACCGAGCAAAGAACGGGTGATCTTCGCAAAGGCGTATTAATCAAGTTTTATCAGGCGGCCGCTGCTGTGGTAATCCTGGATAATCGTGTCAGGCTCGCCACGGTAATAAATATTTCCGATACCCGTAATTTTAGCATCAAGCAACTTTTCGCCACTGCTTACAAAACAGTCGTTGGTGCTGTTGCTGTTGATAATCATAAAAATCGGAAAAAATCCTGTACAATCCATTGGACCATAAGCCGAAGTATAAAAGATTCCAGTGTGCGCTTTTCCGCGGATGAAGACTTCGGAAGTGCCATTGTTGTAGCCAACGGATAGCCGGAAGACTGCAAAAGTAAGGTCAACTTTGCCTGTGTTTTCCGAAATATAAACCCTTACATTTTCCATCCTCAACGAGTCAGAACAAGTAACTTTGCCATGACTGTAAATTTCGAGCGTATCAAACTCAGGAATAGTGAGCGTTACAGCCACACCCTTCCACGGGTCTTTAAACATCGGGCAGGTGCTTTCGTTGCGTATAGTTAATTTATTCGATTCGATTCGTGTGGTGATCATCGGAATTATGTTTTCGCCGGCATCAACCTTAACTTCATAATGGTCGCCCTGGACGATATTCAGGTCAATATTGTCGTAAACAGCCACATTATCGAACGAATAAAGTTCTCTCTGCTCACTTGAGGGCGTTCCTGACCCGCTCACACATTCGTTAAAACGATCCTTGCCACAGGAATTTACCGTAAGCACAATTATCCCCGAAAGGTGAAAAATTAAAATGATATGTGCTATTTTTCTTTTCATTTTAAAGAATAATTCCTATGCCAACGGATAAATAATCAGCACGGGCATAATAGGTTTTTAACGTAAGATTAAAGACCAGATATTTTAACACGGCATAGTTTAGCCCGATTTTATTAAAAACCAGTCCATCGCTTTTGTCGTTTGTGTAAACATAATACCCAAAAGACCCGAAGAGGGACAGATTTGAGAAAACCCATTCGTGTCCCAGTAAAACGGCATATTTCATAAGTTCCTTATCGGTGTATTCCCGTTTTTCTTTTTTTAGAAGAATTACTTTGACCGACTCATCAGAAATGGCATCAAAACCCAGGCAAATCCGGTTGAAATTGTTGTAAAACACCGAAAAATCAGCACTTCCCACCTGCACCCGATATTGGTTATCCCAATCCCGCTCGATCTGTTTTTTAGCCTCAGAAGCCAGCATCCTGAAATGAATTTTCCCTTTTCGTTTAGTAATATTCTGAGGTTTCAGATATTCAATTTTCTGATCATTTACTTTGATATCAATCCCAGCGAACAAGTCAGGTTCATTAACCCCAAAATTTGGTGTACGGGTAGTTCCGTTTGAAGCATGAAACATCGAAAAGCCGGCATTCATCCAGGTTTGGTTGTCGAGTTTCCATCGTGCCTGAAGCTGGAAATTTACGGCGGCATTCCAGTTTGAGCCAATGGCCAGGTTTTTATAGTTGGTGATACGATGGAATTTTTTGCTGAAATGGGCAACGCCAAGCCCGAGTTTAAAATCGAAAAAGAAATTCTCTTTTGATAGCAACGGAAAATTCATCCAGGGAATAACGGCATTCATATGTCCCAGATATTTTGTTGTTCCAAAATCGGTGTAGCGGTATGTAAGCCCAACGCGGGGATAATGATAATGATATTGCCAGCCTTTTTTGCCGTTGGTTTGTTTCCAGATCGAAAACTCGGCCGAACGGTAAAAACCATTGGTGAGCGCCCAAAGCTCGGTATGATGCGGAATTAAAAAGCCATAATTAACCTTTGCTCCAATAAAAAATAATGAAGTATTCCCGGCTTTGCTTTCCTGGGCATCTAAACCCGAAACTGCAAACAAATTAAGGAATACAACGATAAAAAGGAAGCCTGGCTTTATAAACAATTTCAACAATTTTCGACTTTTCTAATTCAATCCCCCCATGGATTTTGACAAAAATAGAATAATTCGGTCACAAAAAAGGCAACCCCAAGTCAGGATTGCCTTCTTATCGAAATCAAAATCAACGATTATTTAAAAGCATTTTCAAATTCATCATCGAAACGCTTGTTTACAATATCGCAACCATGGCCAAACATCCGGTTGAAATTGTCGCTTTCGGTAAAATGAAGTTTGTATTTTCTTGTTTCGGGATTTGTAGCCGGTTGAAATAGCGTGAACGCTTCCCACAGCGCGCCTTCCATGTCGCTGAAACTGTTTAATCCAAATTTCTCCATCAAATCAATTAACTGCTGCGGCGAAGTTTTTTCCGTTGCCGGTTCCATTTCTTTCTCAAATTTGATGATGTGTTTTTGGGTATTTGTAAAACTTCCGCCAATCTCGAAAGGCAATGAAGCAGGCAAAACCAGGTCGGCATTTTTAGCTGTGTCGGTTAAAAAATAATCCTGAACCACCACAAAATCAACCTTTTCAAGCCATCCGGTAACTTCCGGCCTGTTTAAAGCGCAGCCAACCGGATCTTCACCAAAAACGAAAACATTTTTAAGTTTATGTTCCATCAAAAGTTTATAAGGGCTGTTGATGTTGGCCGGTACGCCCGGGCTGTTCCATTTTTTGCGGAGTTTATCCACAACCTGCGGATCGTCGAAAGGCTGGAAACCAGGCGCAACTTTATGGCAGGCGCCCATATCCATTATTCCCTGTGAATTATTTTTCTCTTTTACAGCAACAATTCCCTGGGCTGTTTTCCCTAATTTCCCGGTAATGATGACTAAGTTTTGAAGCTCAAAACTAACATTCGACGACATTTCCTTTTCGGAAAACACAAGCACAGCGTTGGTTTCGTTATTAAATTTCTTTGCAAATTCAACCAGTTCGTCAATGCAGCAAACACCTGATTTCTCGAATAATTCGTCAAAATCTTCGGCAAGAAGTTTCGATTTGTAATCTTCAAACCCGAGGGAGCGGTCGTTGATGAAAAGCTGGTTTTGCAGACCGCTCGACAAAAGATAATAATTTACGGCTTTCGCGAAATAATAATAAGATTTTACCCTGTGAATGCGGCTGACTTTATGGTCCATTCCGCTGTTTTCGGCGGTTGTAACTAATTCGACCGGAACATTATAGCGGTTTTTCGCATTAAATATCAGATGATTAATCAAGGGATGGTCGGTGTGTAGCGTCGAACCCATCACAAAAATGCGGCTTGCCCGTTTTATATCTCCAAAAGGAACATTGGCAAGCGAATTCTGGCCGTAGCCAATTCCACGCCCCATGTAATGGAAAGTATTGACGTTGTTGGTTTTAACGCCTGCACGAGCCAGTTTCTGAATCATGTACATTTCTTCGTTGGTAAGCCTGGCTCCGGCAAAAAATGCGTTTTCATCGGCTTTTACAGCTTTTATTTT
>CAIYZW010000809.1 GCA_903930725.1 uncultured Bacteroidota bacterium | reverse complement strand
CAGCAGTACGAGTAAGACTTGTACAACCACCAACAGTAACAACAGTCTGAGCATAGTAAGTTACAGTACCAACAGCATTTAAAGTCGGACTAGCAACGATATTTCCAGCAGTTGCAGCATCGATGCCACTATTGCATTAAGCGATTATTATGTGGTTGAGCGCGTTACGATTGGCGAAAAATTAAACAGCCTCACCGAAAGGTCGCAGGAGGACACCATAAAGGCAAGGGTTAGAAATAAATACGAGGCAATCATCATAGCCAAGCCATTAAAGCCTTTCAGTGAAAAGGATAAATTTATCATTGACCAGTTTATTATGAGGGGAGGGAAAGTGCTCTGGCTCGTCGACCCGGTGTTTGCCAGCATGGACAGCCTGCAAATTGCCGCAGAAACCCTTGGCGTGTCGCTCGACCTGAATTTGGGAGATATGTTTTTTAAATACGGTTTTAAAATTAACAGCGACCTTGTTCAGGATATCAACGCGATGTTTATTCCTGTAAAAGCCGGTCAGATGGGAACTCAGCCAAAGTTTGAATATTATCCGTGGTATTTTTTCCCGATCCTTACCTCAAATTCTGACCATCCGATTGTTAAAAACCTCAATGGCAGCAAAACCGAATTTGCCAGCAGTATTGATTTTGTTAATTCTTCGCCCGACATTGATAAAACAGTTTTATTAACCACTTCGCAAAAATCCCGTAAGGTTAATGTTCCGGTGATGATCAGCCTTAATTTCCTTGGTCAGAAACCCGATGAACGGCTGTTTAATAAAGAATATATTCCGGTTGCAGCACTTATCGAAGGGAACTTTGAATCTCTTTTTGCCAACAGAATTCCACCTGAAATTCAGGAAGATAAATTAATTGGATTTCTCAAAAACAGCCAGTCAACCAGGATGATTGTAATCGCAGATGGCGACATTATCAAAAACCAGTTTCAGCTTTCCAAAGGCAATTATTACCCGTTGCCGCTTGGTTACGATCAATACACCAAACAGCAATTTGGCAACAGGGAACTGATTCTCAATGCAATGAATTATCTAACCGATGATTCCGGCTTGATTTCGATCCGGTCGAGAGATGTAAAACTTCGCCTGCTCGACCGCACCAAAGTTGATGCAGAACGAACTTACTGGCAGTTTCTTAATACAATTGTGCCTGTCGCGCTGATAATTGCATTTGGTTTTATTCAGGCATTTTTAAGAAAGAGGAAATATTCGGAATAATGCCTGAATTCTCCGGATTTCTTTTCGATAAGTAAATTTATAGACAAAACACTACCATTAATAATATGAGCAAGAAGAAAATAGTGTCAAAACCGCCTTCAGAACAGGCATCACCTGAATACAAGCCACAACCGTCATTTTTCAAATACATGGCCTGGATTCCATTTGTTTTTGCGTTTATCCTTTACGGAAATACCCTCACCAACGAATTTGCGCTTGATGATCTGCCTCAAATTGTCAACAACAAATTTGTACAGCAGGGTTTGGGTGGAATTTCGCAAATTATGACGACGGATTATTGGAGTGGTTCAGGTGTTAGTTTAGGCTATTACCGACCCCTTTCGCTTATCACCTTTGCCATCGAAAAGGCCGCCTACAACAACAACCCTTTGATGATGCATCTGGTTAATGTAATTTTTTATGCCCTTACGGGGATGGTTTTGTTCCTGCTTTTATCGCTGATGTTCAGGAATATGCCATATTTTGTACTTGCAATAACACTTCTTTTTATGGCGCATCCTGTTCATACCGAGGTGGTGGCAAACATTAAAAGTCGTGATGAAATTCTGAGTTTTTTCAATTCGATAATGGCTATGTGGCTGGTTTTCAGATATTCAAAAACCAAATTTATTGCCAATCTTGTTTTAGCTTGGGTTTTTTATTTCCTTGCGCTTATGTCGAAAGAAACTGCCATGACCACCTTGGTGCTTGTTCCGCTGATGTTGTTTTTCTTCACTCCCAAAAAAGGAGGATACATTGGAGGAGTTACCGTTTCATTTTTTGTACTTTCATTGGTTTTTCTGGTTGTCAAATATGCGCTTATCGGCACGCTCACCGGTGATTTGCCCATTGACATGAACAATTATCCTTACCGTGAATTGTCGGGAAGAATTCCATCCATGCTTTATATTTTCGGGATGTATCTTTACAGGCTGGTTTTTCCGGTTCGCCTGCTTTACGATTATTCCTACAACCAGATTCCGGAGGTTGGCTGGGGCAATCCTGTTGCGTTGTTTTCATTGATGATAATTTTGGGTTTAGCTTATTTCGCCATCGTCAATCTTAAAAGAAAAAATATTGTTTTATTCGCTATTTTGCTTTTCGGGGCAACACTTTCGGTGGGGCTTATGTTTGTGCTTACCCGGGGTGGTATTATGGCCGAGCGGTTTTTGTACTCAGCAGTGCTGGGCTTTTCGATGGTTGTGGTTTATTATCTGCACAAATTAATCCCACGTGATAAAAAAACGAAGCAGGCTATCTGGGATTTTACACAGAAAGGGCCAAAACTGTTTGTGGGAATTATGACGGTTTTGTTGGTGCTTTACACAGCTCGAACCATAGCCCGTAATCCGGTTTGGAAAAACAATTTTACCCTATTTTCGACCGACATAAATTATGGTGGGAACAGCGCTCAGTTACAGAAACACTATGGAAGTGAGTTAATTAACCAATCCGTTACAGCCACCGACAAAGTAGTTAAAGATTCATTGATGAATCTTGGCATTTCGCATGTCGAAAAAGCTATCGAAATAAATCCACGGTTCAGTGAGGCGTATTTTAAACTTGGTTACGCCTATTACCAACTTCAGGATTATCCAAAATCCATCGAATATTATAAAAAGACAAATCAGGGAGTTTCGATGAATGTATCGAATATGGCGCTTTCGTATTACATGAGTGGTGATTATGGCGAAGCCGTGCGTTTATTGCAGAAATCGCTTCAGTTAAACCCTGAAAACCAAACAGCTAAACAAAATATGCCAATGGTTAAGCAAGCCTTCGACAGGAAGCTGCAGGCCATGAAAAGGGAGCAATCGCTGGATCCGCAACATTATTACGAATTGGGAAACCTTTTTGCCGAACAGACAAATTACAAAGATGCACTTCAGAGTTTTGAAATGGCCATAAAACTTAACCCTGATTTTACAGGCGCTTTGGTAAATAAAGGAAATTGCCATTACATGCTGAAAGATTATAATGCTGCTATCGAATCGTTTAAAGCAGTTCTGGAAATTGAACCCAATTCGCAAATTGCATTTAAAAATCTCAGTACACTTTATGGAATGATCGGGAATAACGAGATGCAAATTTTTTATAATAAAAAGATTGAAGGAAATGCTAAATAAACAATTTGTGCCATCAAAGCATTTTAAAGTCATCAAAACACTTTAATATCAATGCTTTATAATTATCCAGCACAATTCTATAAATACGATTTTTGATAAAAGAAAATTATTCGACTAAAAGAGAACTACCTGCCATGAAAAATAACCGCATCACCATAATTCTTGTCGGCGTTTTAAGCATTATTGCCATCATTTTGATTTTTCAAAACCGAAAAGGAACACTCGACCGGAAAATGAGCGAATTTGCGATAAGCGATACAGCCACAATTACAAGAATTTTTATGGCTGATATGAAAAATAATAAGGTTTTGCTCGAAAAAACAAGTCCCGGAATCTGGAGTGTTAACAATAACTTTAAAGCAAATAGTTTCGGCGTTGATTTGTTGCTTAAAACTATCAATAATCTTGCAGTTAAAGCGCCGGTTTCGAAATCCGGTTACAACAATGTGATAAAACAACTTGCCGTAAATTCGGTAAAAGTTGAGGTTTATCAGCAGGTTCACCGGATTGATATTTTTAATACAATCAGGCTTTTTCGGCACGAAAAATTATCAAAAGTTTACTATGTTGGTTCGGCTACGCCCGACAATATGGGCACTTTTATGCTGATGGAAGGTTCGGATGTTCCGTTTATCGTTTATCAGCCGGGTTTCCGGGGATTTGTTTCTGCCCGCTTTTCTGCACGCCTTAACGACTGGCGCGATCATTCCATTTTTAAAAACCTGCCTTCCGATATCAGTTCAATAAAAATCGAATTTACCGAAACTCCTTCCGAATCTTATATTATCGAAAAATTTGGCAGCAGTAGGTTGGAAATAAAATCATTAGCCACAAATTTAAAACTTAGCAGGTTTGATACCATCCGCGTAGTCGAAATGATAAACGCCTATAAATTTATAAATTTCGAAGCGCTTCTTGAAGGGCTGGATCAAAAAGAAATTGATTCGATAACGGCTTCAACCCATTTAAATATAATTACACTAACCGATATTGCCGGCAACATTAACAAGGTTAAAACTTTTAGATTGAGAAATAAAACCGGTGATTTTGATGAATCAGGGAACCTCCTGCCCTACGATCGAAACCGGCTTTATGCTTTGATAAACGATGGAAAAGAATTTGTGTTAATCCAGTATTTTGTTTTCGACCCAATTACAAGGCCACTTTCATATCTTCTCAGGCAGGAATAAAATGACCATATCTCAAAAAAAAGAGCCGCCTTTTGGGCGACCCTTTTAATGGATTATCTCGAAAAAATAAAAAACATCTTTTAAACAAGTCCCTGGGCAAGCATCGAATCGGCAACTTTTACAAATCCGCCAATATTTGCTCCGGCAACGTAGTCAATGGTTCCATCTGCTCTTTTGCCATATTTTACGCAGGTCGAGTGGATGTCTTTCATGATCTGGTGAAGTCTTGCATCAACTTCTTCGCGGGTCCATGACAAACGAAGAGAGTTTTGTGACATTTCCAAACCTGAAGTTGCAACACCACCAGCATTTGAAGCTTTTCCAGGGCCATAAAGAATACCTGATTTTTGATAAACTTCTACAGCCTCAGGTGTTGATGGCATATTTGCGCCTTCCGAAACACAGAAACAACCATTGCTTACTAATGTTTTTGCTTCGTCTTCGTTTACCTCATTTTGAGTTGCACAAGGCAAAGCGATATCACATTTAATTCCCCATGGTCTTAATCCTTCATGATATTCGCAGTCAAATTTTTCGGCGTACTCACTAATCCTGCCTCTTTTGGTATTTTTAAGCCACATCAGGTATTCCAGTTTTGCTTTGTCAATACCAGCCGGGTCATAAATAAAACCGTTCGAATCGGATAAAGTAACTACTTTACCGCCCAAGAGCGTAACTTTTTCGCAAGCATATTGCGCTACATTACCAGAACCTGAAATGGCAACAATTTTACCTTCAAAAGTCATGTTTCGGGTTTTGAGCATTTCTTCAGCAAAATAGGTTGTTCCATAACCCGTTGCTTCAGGGCGGATTAATGAACCACCCCAGCCAAGTCCTTTTCCGGTAAGGACACCTGTAAATTCATTCCTTAGTCTTTTATACTGGCCGAACAGGAAACCGATTTCACGTCCACCGACACCAATATCACCAGCTGGCACGTCGGTATTTGGACCGATATGACGGAATAGTTCGGACATAAAACTCTGACAGAAGTGCATAACTTCATTATCTGATTTTCCTTTTGGATCAAAATCGGAACCGCCTTTACCACCGCCCATGGGCAAAGTTGTAAGAGAATTTTTTAAAACTTGTTCGAAGGCTAAAAACTTCAGGATACCGAGGTTTACGGTCGGGTGAAAACGCAAACCGCCTTTATAAGGGCCAATGGCGCTGTTCATCTCGATGCGGTAGCCTTTGTTGATTTGAACCTCACCTTTGTCGTCGAGCCAGGGAACACGGAAAAGTATAACTCTTTCGGGTTCGACCATTCTTTCGAGGATTTTGGCAGTTTTGTACTGTGGATTTTCTTCGATGTAAGGAATCAGAGATTCAACTACTTCGTGAACTGCCTGATGGAATTCAACTTCGCTTGGGTTTTTGGCAATTACTTTTGCCATGAAGTCATTTACTTGTTGATCAAATACGTTAGCCATAATTTCTTTTAATTTTGGTGTATAAAAATTTTATTTATTTCACGGTGTAAGTATAGAGCTTTTCTGTTAATCAATTAACAAGAATTTTAGGAAAGATGAATCAGAAAGGTAAATTTCAGTAAATCACGCAAAACCGATAGGAGAAATTCTTAAAAAAAACCGGCATTTTTTTTCTACCCCTGGAAAAAATCGCAAAAACAAAAAAAATAAGAAGTTGGTTTAAATAAAAAAGACACCCGTTTTGAGTGTCTTTTTCATTTAATCCTAAAAAATTTATTTTACCAAAACCCTTTTAAAAACAGTTACCCCATCCTTGGTAGTAACTTTCAACAGGTACATTCCCGAATCCAAACTGGAAATATCCACTGAGAAAGCTTTTCTATCAACGTTTTCGGTAATTATTACTTGTCCAAAAAGTGTGATGACTTGAATCTGAGCTGCTGTGGTGTTTAATTCAATGTTTATGATTTCATCCGAAGGATTAGGATAAACTTTGAGGTTCAGACCATTACCAGTGTCATTGTCGGTAGTTTTAGTCAGTTTCTGATTAACAATCTTCGACATACCTCTGATTTCAAAAATATCGGAATTTGGCATATTTGGGTCAAATTCCAGATTCAGGCCAAACTCTTCACCAGTCCTTGGGCGGTAAGCCTTAAACGAAATCTGGTCACCATTAATAAAACCATCTACATCGGTTGTAAAAATATTATCAGCAAAAACCCGTAAAAGAAGATTTTCATCCAGATCGGTAATTTCCGCTATTCCAGCAATCGTTCCATTTTGGTTAAAGGCGCCAATAAAATCACCGCGGTTTAACGAAGCAAGAACATCTTTGGAAATCGAAATCGCATGGAAATTACTTGTCATTGTAACATTTTCCCAGATGGTTTGATTAGCAGGAATTGGTGCCAACACTTCTGAAATATTATAATTAGTAACATCAAAACTAACTGTTCCTGGTGTATTTAATTTTACCAGGTATGAGCTTCCTGGCACAAGATATTGCAGAGTATTAATACCACCAGCAGCCCAATAAGCCCCCGAATAATCAATACTTATAGCGATAATCAGGTTAGTACCCAATTGCCTGAAAATGTCATCAGCACTAACTATTCCAAAACTCCAAACTGGCATAATAGACCATCCTGAAGGTAAAGTCATTTCAAAACCAAGTGTTGGGTAACCATAAACAGTTAGCTGGCTTGGCCATGATTCTGAGGTTAAGGATGCTTTAGCACCTTTATTCTCCTGCCAGCACAATGGTGTGCCACCTGGAACATAAACCTCATCAATAAACTCGATGTACTCCAAATCATTCGCAATTGGCGCAACCACTGTTTCCAGATCACAATCAATCAGGTCGAGATAAGTTGAGAAACCACCAATCTTCATAGGCAGCGAAATAGTTTGTGACCATGGAAGTACCTCCAGAACCACAGTTTCTGTTTCAATCACCGCGCAGCTATTACCAACTTTACAATAGTAATTACCCTGATCTGCAAGTTTAATATTATCAATTGCAAGTATGCTCTGCGTTCCAACAACCAATCCTGAAGGACCGTACCACTCATAACTTGATGCATTTTCAGTTGTAACAGCAAATGTTATATCATCTCCCCATGGTGCGGCAACATTTTCGGGTTGTAAAGTGATAACCGGAATCGGCAGAACATTTATGGTAAACATGCAATTTGAAGTACACGAAAATTCAGTTTCGATGGTATAATAGATATCATAGCTTCCTGGACCTAATAAAGCAGGATCAAATGATGTAATAACCGTACCATCGTAAATGAACTTTTCATATTGAGAAGGATTAAACTCAAGCGGTTCATCATTTTCGCAAATTTCAATATCGCTGCAGATGGCCACTGGCAACGGATGAACAGTTATGGTAAATGTACAAGTCGAGTTACAACCATTTTCATTAGAAATACTATAGTTGATTTCATATTCACCAGCTCCAAAATCAGAAGGTTCGAATGAAGTGATAATGGTACCGTTGTATGAATATGCTTCATTAATGGCGGGGTTAAATAAAATGATATTTCCATCAATACAAACATCAATTGGATCAGGACAACTTAGCACCGGAAGTTCCAAAACCACGATTTCAAAATCACAGGAGGACGAACAACCATTGCCATCTTCATAAGAATATGTAAATGAATAAGTTCCGGCACCAACAGCTGGATCGAAGGTTGTAACAACTTCACCTGAAGCATCGGTG